>JALRAA010000044.1 GCA_023262645.1 Burkholderiaceae bacterium | reverse complement strand
ATACGGTGACATCAGGTTCAAAACCGGGAATGGATCTGGCGTATACGCTTTGCGCGCTGCCCAAGGCCACGCGACAGCCGGTCATCACCTCGTCAAAAACCAGCAACGCGCCATGCTGGGTGCAGAGTTCGCGGCAACGCTTCATGAACGGCACACTGGCACGCACAAAATTCATGTTGCCCGCAATCGGCTCGATCATCACGCAAGCCAATTCTTTGCCATGCAATGAAAACGCTTCTTCCAATTGGGTGATGTTGTTGTACTCCAGCACCAAGGTGTGTTGCACGACTTCGGGTGGGACACCGGCGCTGGTGGGGTTACCAAAGGTGGCCAACCCTGAACCGGCTTTGACCAACAACGCATCAGCATGGCCGTGGTAGCAACCTTCGAACTTGATAATCATGCTGCGACCCGTGGCGCCTCTTGCCAGTCGCAATGCACTCATGCCGGCCTCGGTGCCTGAACTGACCAATCGCACCATGTCCATAGACGGCATGAGCTTGATCAAGGCCTCGACCAATTGGATTTCCCGCTCAGTTGGCGCGCCGAAAGAAAAACCATCCAACGCTGCTTTTTGCACCGCTTCGAGCACTGCCGGGTGGCCATGGCCCAAGATCATGGGCCCCCAAGAGCCGATGTAGTCTATGTAACGCTTGTCATTGGCGTCCCAAAAATACGCACCTTGTGCGCGTTTGACAAAACGTGGTGTGCCGCCGACCGCACGGAATGCACGCACCGGTGAATTGACGCCGCCGGGAATGACTTGGCGGGCGCGGTCGAACAGGGTTTGGTTGTGATCAGTCATAGGTCTTCAAGGTAGAAGTGAACAATCAATGGCGGGTGTCGTGGCC
The DNA here is from genome assembly GCA_023262645.1 of Burkholderiaceae bacterium. Lineage (GTDB taxonomy): Bacteria > Pseudomonadota > Gammaproteobacteria > Burkholderiales > Burkholderiaceae_C > Limnohabitans. Next base: position 7,832 of record JALRAA010000044.1, on the reverse strand, counting down.
AGGCAGGAAATCTTCGCTGCTGGTGTGTTCATCCGCATCGTCTGCATCATCGGGCGCTTGCGCCCAAAACAATCGGTCTGCCAACGCGTGGCCCATGCCAGGTCGAAAGCCCGCGTCCAAGGCACCGTCCAAATAGCTAAAGGCTTCGGCCACAGAGGCTTCGAGGTCGTCGCCCATCGCGAGCAAACCCGCCACCGTTGCGCTCAAGGTGTCGCCGGCTCCGGTGAAAACCGCATCGAAGCGTTCGATGGTTTCGCTCACCATCACCGACAGTGGGGTAGCCAACGCATTTTCGATATGTTGATTGCCCTGAGGCAGCCCGGTCACCAAGGTGTAGGGCACGCCTTTCTCGGCCGCCGCTTTGGCCAAATCGCGCGCGGTGGGCGTGCGCTCGCTGCCCCAGTCTGGCAACAGCCAGCGCCACAGCGTGGAATGGTTCCCCACCAACAAAGTGGTTTGAGGCAACAGCAACTCCATGAACGCGTCTTGGTAAGCCTCGATCGGGTCATCTTGCCACCACGAAAGACTGGGCATATAGGCGACCACAGGCACGTCCGGGTAATCGGTACACAACTCGGCAATCACCGACACGATTTCTGGCGTGCCGCAAAAACCCACTTTGATGACTTGCACCGAAATGTCTTCCAACACATGTCTTGCTTGATCGTCCACGGCATCTTCGTCCATGGGCACATGGTCAAACGTTTCGGCGGTATCGCGCAAATAACTGCCCGTGGAAATCGCCAACACATGGGTACCTACCGAGGACATGGCCAAAATATCGGCGGTCAATCCACCCGCGCCGCTGGGGTCGTTGCTGTTGAAAGTCAGCGCACAAGGATGCGCCATTTCGGGGGTCTGGCCTTCGTCTGTGAGCGTGATGTGTTGATTCATGGCCGTCTATACTTTGATTCATTCTATGCCACGACTTCGGTGCGGCAATAGGCCTTCAACCCATTGGAAATGACACTGTGAACAAAACTTGGATGTGCTTGATTTGTGGCTGGATTTACGACGAAGCCGTCGGTGCTCCCGACGAAGGTATTGCCCCTGGCACACCTTGGGAACAAGTTCCCATGAACTGGACTTGTCCTGAATGCGGCGCCCGAAAAGAAGATTTCGAAATGGTCGCCATCTAAACGGTTTTTTTCTTGCTGACCACGGAATAACGCAACAAGGTTTTGGCCCTTGCATGGGCATGGTCCACCACGGGCAGTGGATAGTTCTTACCCAATTCAATACCGGCGGCTTGCAGCGCCAAAGGCTTGGCCAACCATGGCGCATGGATGTCTTTGTCAGACAAGCCGGCCAACTGCGGTAAATAGCGTTTGATGAATTTACCTTGCGGATCAAATTTTTCGCTCTGGTTGATCGGGTTGAAGATGCGGAAATACGGCTGCGCATCGCAACCGCTGGAACTGGCCCATTGCCAGCCACCGTTGTTGGCCGCCAGATCGAAGTCATTCAAATGCAAGGCGAAATACGACTCGCCCCAGCGCCAGTCGATGCCCAAATCTTTCACCAAAAAACTCGCCACCACCATGCGCAAGCGGTTGTGCATGTAACCTGTTTGGTTGATTTGGGCCATGGCGGCGTCCACCAGGGGATAACCGGTTTGGCCATCGCACCACGCCTGAAACAAGCCCTTGGCCTGCTTGCCTTTTTCCCATTCAATCGCGTCATACTCTGGCTTGAAGGCACGGGTCATCGCATGGGGATGGTGGTGCATGATTTGGTGGTAGAAATCGCGCCATATCAACTCTGACAACCAAGTCTGCGCGCCTGCATCGCCAGCCATCGCAGATGGGTATGCCAGGCGAACCATTTGACGGACAGATACCGTGCCAAAGCGCAAATGCACGCTCAAATAACTCGGCCCTTTGACAGCTGGAAAATTCCGCGTGTCCTCGTAATGCGCCATGCGTTTGGCGAAATCTTTGACCAGTGTTTGTGCAGCGTCGCTGCCGGGGTGAATGTGCAAAGACGCCAAATCCACCGCTTCAAAGCCCATGCTGGGTAAGGTGGGCATGGGTTGTCGCAGAGCCGGTGGAACCGGCGCGAGTTGACCCGGTTTGGGGCGGGTGTGTCGCTCGGCCATGTCTGCGGGTGTGATTTTTTTCAACCATGCGTTTTTGTAGGGTGTGAACACGCCATAGGCGGTGCCGCTTTGCGTGAGCACTTCGCTGCGTTCAAACACCACATGGTCTTTGAACGTATGAAAAGCAATGCCTGCATTGGCCAATTCGCCGAGCACCTGGGCATCGCGTGACAGCGCCGTAGGTTCATCGTCGTGGTGTGTGAAAACCGCTTGTACGCCCAATTGCTTGGCGAGTTGGACAATTTCTGTGGCAGCGTGTCCGTGTCTGGTGATCAAACCCGCATCGGGGTGACCCGCGCTGGCTCGCCACTTTTGGTCCAGCTCTGAAATGGATGCATGGATAAACGAGACGCGCCGGTCTTTGGCAGGCAATCCCTTCAAGATGTCGCTGTCAAACAAGAAGCAACCAAAAACTTTGTCGCCATGCTGCAAGGCCATGTGCAAAGCGGTATGGTCGTCCAAGCGCAAATCCCGCCGGAACCAAACCAATACCGTTGCAAAATGTGTGAAATGTCTGTTTGTCATCTTCACCCTTAAAATCTAGAGATGTCCATGGATTCTGCGCCTATCAACCTGACCCACCATTTTCTGATCGCTATGCCCGGTCTGATGGACGAGTCTTTTTCCCGCAGCGTGGTGTACATGTGTGAGCACAGCGAGCGAGGTGCTCTGGGGCTGATCATCAACAAACCCAGCCCCATGAGCATGCGCTCATTGTTTGAAAAAGTTGAATTACAACTCGGGCGGCCTGATCTGATTGAAATCCCTGTGTTTCAAGGGGGGCCGGTCCATACCGAGCGAGGTTTCGTGTTGCATGACCCCATGTCACGCACGCAATCCGACCAACAACCTGAGCCAGCCTATGCCTCTACCTTGGCTATTCCCGGCGGTTTGGAGATGACCACCTCCAAAGATGTTCTGGAGGCCCTCTCCACCGGCGCCGGCCCGCGCAAGGTGCTGGTCTCTCTGGGCTACGCGCAGTGGGGCGAGGGCCAGCTTGAATCCGAGATCGGCGAAAACAGCTGGCTCACGGTGAGCGCCGACGACCATGTGATTTTCGATACCCCTATCGAACACCGTTATGACAGCGCATTGGCCTTGCTCGGCTTGCAGGCTTGGATGCTGTCTCCGCAGGCGGGCCACGCATGAACACGGCTTTGCAGCCGATGACCCATGCCCATTTGCATTCCTTTCTTGCTTTCGATTTCGGACAACAACGCACCGGTGTTGCATATGCATCGCGTTTGCTGGGCCAAGCGCAGCCCCAAGGCTCCGTGCATGCCAGTGGCAATGCGCGCTGGCCGCTGATTGCCCAACATATCAAGCGCTGGCAACCCGATGCACTGGTGGTGGGCATACCTTTTCACCCGGATGGCGCCGTCCACGACAACACATTGTTGGCACAGAAATTTGCCCGGCAGTTGAAAGCCCGTTTTGCATTGCCTGTGTTTGAAGTCGACGAGCGTTATTCCACCACGGAGGCCAAGCACCGTGGTGACAAAGACATCGACGCCGCTTCCGCCTGCGTCATACTGGACCAATTTTTAAGAAGCCTCGACCCATGAGCACTGGACATTTATCGATAGACGCACAGGCCTTGTACGCGCAAATGCAAAAAGATTTGCGCACTCAAGTGAGTGAATCTGCGCACTTGGTGGGCATCACCACGGGCGGTGCTTGGTTGGCCGAGCAATTACAAGCCGATTGGAAACGGCCTTCACCCTGGGGCGTCGTGTCTTCATCCATGCACCGTGACGATTACGCCAAGCGCGGCCTGTCTGAAAGTGTCGCTACGCGATTGCCATTTGCTGTTGATGGCGCAGTGATTTGGTTGATTGACGATGTGTTGTTCACGGGCAGAACCATTCGCGCAGTCGTCAACGAATTGTTTGATTACGGCCGACCTGCGGCGGTTCATTTGGCTGTTTTGGTAGATCGCGGTGGGCGCGAATTGCCAGTGCAAGCCGATTACGCCGCCGCACGATTGACCTTGCCCGCCAGCCAAAGCCTTCGCTTGATGCGCAAGGATGCAGGTCAATTCGGATTTTCAGTAGAGGACCGCTGATGCTTTACAAACGCAATCCGCAACTCAACCGCAATGGCGAGTTGATCCATTTGCTGTCTACCGAAGGCTTATCGCGCGACATACTTACACACATACTCGACACCGCAAGCCAGTTCGTGTCGCTCAACGACCGCGAAGTCAAAAAAGTTCCGTTGTTGCGCGGCAAGTCGGTGTTCAATTTGTTTTTTGAAAACAGCACCCGCACCCGGACCACTTTTGAGATTGCAGCGAAACGCCTGAGTGCCGATGTGTTCAACCTCGACATTGCGCGTTCATCCGCCGCCAAAGGCGAGTCGCTCTTGGACACCATTGCCAACTTGAGCGCGATGGCGGCTGATATTTTTGTGGTGCGCCACAGCGAGTCGGGTGCACCCTACCTGATTGCACAACATGTGGCGCCCCATGTGCATGTCATCAATGCGGGCGATGGCAGACATGCACATCCCACCCAAGGCCTGCTCGACGCCTACACCATTCGCCATTTCAAAAAAGACTTTGCCAATTTACGCGTGGCCATTGTGGGCGATGTGTTGCATTCGCGCGTGGCTCGCTCCGACATCCATGCATTGACCACCCTGGGATGCGCCGAAGTGCGCGTGGTCGGCCCCAAAACTTTGGTGCCAGCCGACTTGTCACAACTGGGCGTCAAGGTGTTTCACGATATCGAACAAGGTATCAGCGATTGCGATGTGGTGATTGCACTGCGTTTACAAAACGAGCGCATGAGCGGTGCATTGCTTCCTTCTAGCCAAGAGTATTTCAAAAGCTTTGGTTTGACCCAGACCCGCATGCAATTGGCCAAACCCGACGCCATCGTCATGCACCCTGGCCCGATCAACCGAGGCGTGGAAATCGAGTCAGCCGTGGTCGATGGACCACAAAGTGTGATCCTCACGCAAGTCACCTTCGGCATTGCCGTGCGCATGGCGGTGATGTCTATCGTGGCAGGGAACGACGCATGAACATATTGATTCAAAACGGGTTGGTGATTGATCCAGCCAGTGGTTTTCAGCAACAGACGGATGTCGCAATTCAAAAGGGCCATGTGCTGTCTATTGGAACGGTGCATGAACATTTTTCGCCTGACCAAACCATAGATGCCAGTGGCATGGTGGTCATGCCCGGTTTGGTCGACGCCTGCGCTCGCTTGGGCGAACCCGGTCATGAGCACGAGGGCATGCTGACCACCGAACTCAGTGCGGCTGTTTCTGGCGGCGTCACCAGTGTCATTTGCCCGCCCGATACCCAACCGGTGTTGGATGAACCGGGCTTGGTGGAAATGCTGCAATTTCGTGCAGCGCGCTTGCAACTGGCCCGGGTTTTTCCGTTGGGTGCATTGACCCGTGGTTTGTCTGGCGAAAGCCTGACCGCCATGGCAGAGTTGACATTGGCGGGATGCGTTGGGTTTTCCCAAGCCGAAGAAGCCATGACGCAAACCCAAACATTGCAACGTGCCATGCAATACGCCGCCACTTATGGCTATGTGGTGTGGATGCGCCCGCAAGATGCTTTTTTGGGCAAAGGGGTGGCGGCCAGTGGCCCGTTGGCAACACGCTTGGGCTTGAGTGGCGTGCCGGTGGCCGCAGAAACCATCGCGCTGCATACCTTGATTGACACCATGCGCAGCACGGGTGCACGTGTGCATGTGTGCCGATTGTCCAGCGCTGCTGGGGTGGAGTTGGTGCGCCAAGCCAAAGCCGAAGGTTTGGCGATCACCGCCGATGTCAGCATTCACCATATCCATTTCACCGACAACGATGTCGGTTACTTTGACACACGCGCTCGATTGACACCTCCTTTGCGGCAGTCACGCGATCGCGATGCCTTGCGACAAGGGCTGGCCGATGGCACGATCGATGTGCTCGTGTCCGACCACACTCCCGTCGAAGGAGACGCCAAAGATTTGCCTTTCGCACAAGCACAACCGGGAGCCACGGCATTGGAAATGCTTCTCAGTGCCACGTTGAAATGGGCCGAGCAAAGCGGTGTCCCTTGGATGCGTGCCTTGCAAGTGGTGACCAGTGCTCCCGCAGCCTTGTTGGGCACTGCGGGCGAGGGATTGGGGCGTCTAGAGGTCGGTTCTCCCGCAGACATTTGTATTTACGACCCGGCGGCACAATGGCAAGTCACCCCGGATGAATTGCTCAGCCAAAGCAAGCACACACCGTTTGCGTTTGACATGAATGGCAGCCAAATGCCGGCACGCGTGCAAACCACGCTGGTGGGTGGCAAGGTGGCTTTTCAGGCTTGAATCAACCCAGCGAGTCTGCCCAAATGTTTTGTGCCCAGTCCCACGCATATTTGCCTTCTTGCGCGTTGGCTTCGCTGGACAGCCCACCTGACCCGGGCACCGTTTTGTAGGTTTTTTCCTCTGGGATGTACTGGTGCACAGATGCCACATGCACCACCAACTTGTCGCTCACATAGCTGTAGCACGTGTTGGTCAAATAGGGTGCGGGATTGGCTTGAAGGTCTGAGAGTTGCGCCACGATGGCTGCAGCTGCCACCTTGGCGTGTGAGTTGGCCATGTGTCCGGATTTCGGCATCGCTGGCGCTGCCAAGATAGCGTCGCCCAATATGTGAATATCTTTGGCAGCGACCGATTCAAACGTTTGGTAGTGGATGCCGCACCAACGGTTGTTGGCGGTCGCCAGACCGGTTTGCATGGCAATGGCACCTGCTCGCATGGCTGGCAACACATTCATCACTTCGGCACGCACAGGTTCTTGCACATCGAAGCGGATGCTCTGGCTATCCACGGCAGTGACTTTGTGGTTGGGGCGGTATTCGATGATGTCTTTGTAGTTGTCGCTCCAAAATTTCTTGAACAAACCCGCTTTTGATGTGACATCTGGGTTGGCGTCGAGGATCAGCACTTTGGATTTGGGTTTGGCTTGCTTGAAGTAATGCGCCACTTGGCTGGCACGTTCGTAAGGGCCGGGCGGGCAGCGATAGGGCGCTTCAGGAACGGTGATGGCATATACCCCGCCATCAGGCATCGCCTCAAGTTGCTTGCGCAACGCAACAGTCTCGGGGCCGGCCTTCCACGCTTGCAAAATATGACCGCTGGTGTTGGCTGCTTGCAATCCTTCAATGCTGTCAAACACCATATCCACACCCGGCGAGAGCACCAATTTGTCGTAGCTGATGCGAGCGCCGTTTTGCAGCGATACGGTTTTTGTCTGTGGATCAATCGCAGTGGCTTTGTCCCTGACAACCGTTACACCGTGTTTGCTTGACAGCGCATCGTAGGCGGTGGTGATGTCTGACAAAGACTTGCTGCCACCGATCACCAAATTGGACATGGGGCAAGAGATGAACTGGGTTTGAGGTTCGATCAACACCACATGGATTTTGTAATTAGAGAACATGCGCACATATTTGGCGGCTGTGGCGCCACCATAGCCGCCACCGATCACCACCACTTGGGCTTTGGCTGGCGCATTGGCGGCCCATATCTGTGACAGTACCAGCGAAGGTGTGCTCGCCAGTGCCAATGAAGTTTGCAGCAGTTGTCTTCTTTTCATGACGGTTCCTCAGCGGGGTTGCGCCGCAAAATATTCGGCCATAGATGCAATTTGGTCCTCACTCAGACCCTTGCTGATCTGGTGCATGATGGTGGCAGGTCGTGTACCGTTTTTGAAGGCTTGCATTTGTTGCACCAGGTAG
>JALRAA010000449.1 GCA_023262645.1 Burkholderiaceae bacterium | reverse complement strand
AGCACCTTCTATACCTATAACATTAAAGCTAAATAATCGCGCCGAGGTTGCGTTGGTGGAAGACTTTGACCGCCTGGCCAACAGCCACAACATCCAATTGCGCATGTTCCATGGACGTGGCGGCACAGTGGGCCGAGGTGGCGGGCCCAGCTACCAAGCCATTTTGGCGCAGCCCCCGGGAACTGTTCGCGGTCAAATTCGACTCACCGAGCAAGGCGAAGTGATTGGCTCCAAATACGCCAACCCCGAAATTGGACGACGCAATTTAGAGACTTTGGTGGCAGCGACCTTGGAAGCCACCTTGCTCCAACCGACCAAAACTGCGCCTCGCAATTTTTTGGAAACAGCAGCGCAACTCTCGGAAAGCAGCATGGCAGCCTACCGGCGTTTGGTTTATGAAACAGCCGGTTTCAACGACTACTTTTTTGGCGCGACGCCCATTCGAGAAATCGCAGAGCTCAACATTGGTTCTCGCCCTGCATCGCGCAAAGCCAATCAAAAAATAGAAGACCTTCGGGCCATTCCTTGGGGCTTCAGTTGGGGCCAATGTCGCCTCACGCTGCCAGGTTGGTTTGGTTTTGGCTCAGCGGTTGAAAAGTTTTTGGATCAACCAACGGACAAAGAGCGCAAGGCTGCATTGGCCTTGTTACAGAAAATGGTCAAGCAGTGGCCGTTTTTCAAAACCTTGTTGTCCAACATGGACATGGTCTTGGCCAAAAGCGATTTGGCTTTGGCTTCCCGCTACAGTGAACTGGTCAGCGACGCCAAGTTGCGCAAAAAGATATTTGCAGCCATCGAGGCAGAATGGCATCGCACAGCAGATGTCATGGCACTGCTCACTGGCGAAAAACACCGATTGGCCAACAATCCAGCCCTGGCACGTTCTATTCGCCACCGCTTCCCTTACATCGACCCTTTGAACCACCTGCAAGTGGAACTGATTCGCCGCTATCGCGAGGGCAAGGCCGACGAACGGGTTCAACGTGGCATTCACATCTCGATCAACGGCATTGCCGCTGGCCTGAGAAACACGGGTTAAGGACCAGGTTGGGTGTTTTTCGGCATTTTGGACTTGTTTTGCGGGGCATTGACCGGTTTCAGAAGCCCGGCAACC
>JALRAA010000448.1 GCA_023262645.1 Burkholderiaceae bacterium | reverse complement strand
GTACGCACCTCCATTAATTCATCATGGCAGATAGCAAATCCAGAATCGCTGAGCGTGGGTATCGAAAGGGAGTACTACTAGGCTTAACGATTGCAGAGTTAATTCTTCTTCTATTATTTGCACTTTTGCTCGCACTTTTTTCGCTTGTCTTTGCCGTTCAAACTTGGAAATTCACCCACAAACCCAATATCACCTCGGCACCACCCATCACGCACCAAACAACGCCTCCCTATGTTCCATTCAAGTTTTCTTTGGGCGGAAGTGTTTCAGGTTTGCCGGATAAACAATCCTTGACATTGGCCAACGCAGAACAAACGCTCAAAATCACCCAAAACGGCACATTCGTTTACCCCCAAAAAATTGACCAAGGGGGTAGTTTCTCGGTGTATGTGGCGGGTCAACCGCCCGGTGTGCAATGCCAAATTGCAGATAACCTGGCTCAAAAAACCAATGTCCAGGCCGACATCCGTGATCTGGCTGTCGTTTGTCAACCGATCACATTCGAATTGGCGGGTCGCTTAAGTGGATTGGTAAACGGTCAATCGGTGATGTTGAACAACAATGGCATCGAAACGCTTTCACTGACAAACAATGGTGAATTCAAATTTACCCGGGCGATACCGTTCGGTGGAACCTATTCGGTCTCCGTTCTCCAGCACCCCAAAGGCTTTCAATGCGCTATCAACGGCCAGTCTGTCGCTGCTGCTCCGATTGTTCAAGCCATCGCACCCATCGCAGTCAATTGTGAAAAGCAATTCACTGTTTTTCATTACTTGAAAGCCAGAGCTGTGATTGATGAAAATGGCTACCAATCCTCCACAAGTTTTGTCGATAACCGCTGGTATGCAGATCGACATATTCAACCGGTGAATTTGTATTACAACTTGACGACATGCGACAACATCACGCCGCAAATATGCGACCCGAACTTTGCCGAAATTGCGAAAGTCGCAGAGGCGGCCGACCCCACGGGAACCATTCCATCCATCATGGATTTGGAAGTCTGGGATCGGTATCGGTTCAATCCAACACAAAAAACACCAAACTCAAAATCTATCGTAGAAAATTTATCTGAGTCATTGGTGGCATTTCGCCAGCGCAAGCCCGGCGTTTTAT
>JALRAA010000447.1:329-1123 GCA_023262645.1 Burkholderiaceae bacterium | reverse complement strand
GGTCCTTCTTTAATTATAAATCATAATTCTACATTTAATGATTTATTACAGATATCTGCTAATAGCTCTAGAATATTTACAATATTAAAAAATGGTAATGTAGGGATTGGTGGTACCGCATTTCCAAACACTATTTATAAATTAGATGTTGATGGTGGCATAAATTCTTCAGGTAATATTTCGTCTCAGAAAGTTTTAATTAGAGATACATTAGAATTTTATAAATCTTCCACATATAGCGTACTAATAAAATTACCTCAAACAATAGCAAACTATACTATAACTCTTCCAAATGCTGGACCCTCTGCTAATAATATATTGAAATCCGATAGTAGCGGTAATTTATCTTGGGTTAATATTAACGAATCGCCAACACTTGAAAACGTATACACATTCTTTGATAATACAGAATTTGAAAAAACAACAAATATAACATTGAAAAATATAAAATCTAGCAAACTAATATCAGCATTTAATAGTACCCAATTTGAATTATTTGGAGACCCGCAAATAATAAGAATTAAAGATAATGTATTAACAGCTGGTAATATAAGTTTAACATCAATAAATGATCCACCTGGTGCTTCTGTAAATACTTTGAATATAGTAGATACAACACTTACGGATGAGCCATATTTTATAGAAAGTATTGAAAGAATGTATCCACCTGTTAGAAACTTAACAAGTGCCGCACATACTATATCAGGACAAACTTATGGTAATGGTGTTTATTTTACAGAAGGGTCAGCTGTATATAATGGTGGTGGCGATATAAGATTTCATCCATTTGCCGT
>JALRAA010000447.1:0-319 GCA_023262645.1 Burkholderiaceae bacterium | reverse complement strand
AATAACATTAGGTAATGTCAGCTTAACATCAATAAATGATCCCCCTGGTGTTTCTGTAAATACTTTGAATATAGTAGATACAACACTAACAGATAGTACAGAACCTAATATTATATTGACAGACACTGAAACATCTGAAAATATATATCCACCATACAGATATTTCACATATAATAGTTCCACAGGCAACTATTCTGTTGCTAATGGAAGTATGGATATGGACCATTCAACCTCTTTTACTTACAATTATACATATGATGACCCTGCTAATACGATTGGTAATAATGAACAAACATCTTCCACTATCAAAAATACACAT
>JALRAA010000446.1 GCA_023262645.1 Burkholderiaceae bacterium | reverse complement strand
GGTGACAGCCGTGCTGGGGTGTATTTGCAGCCTGGGTATCTTGCGCGGGTCAGACCTCACGCGTTTGATGATCACTTTGGGCGTGGCTTTGATGTTCCAAGAGTTGGCCAATAAGCTCGATCACATCACAGGAGGAGCCGATGGCTTGCAAGGGGTGGTGATGCAACCCGTGCTGGGTCGTTATGAATTCGACTTGGCGGGGCAAACTGCAGCGTTTTATGCGTTGGGTGTGACCTTGTGTATTTTTTGTCTGTTGCGGTGGCTGGTCAACACCTCTTTTGGCTTCAGTCTCAAAGCCATTCGTGACAATGCCTTGCGGGCTCAAGCCATCGGAATACCTGTGCATTGGCGATTGATGACGGTCTACACGCTGGCCGCCAGTGTGGCGGGTATCGCCGGGGCGTTACAAGCGCAATGCTCGGGCTTCGCATCTTTGGATGTGTTTGGGTTTGAGCGTTCTGCGGATGCATTACTGATGGTTGTCTTGGGTGGAACCGGGTGGCTCTGGGGAGGGCTGATCGGTGCAATCGGATTCAAATCGTTGCAAAGCAGTTTGTCTAATCTTTCTCCGCAATACTGGATGTTTTGGATCGGCTTGACGCTGGTGGTGTTGATGTGGGTCGGCCGCGATAAATGGTCGCATTGGGCCAACCGGGGGCTGCGCAAGTGAGCTCAGAAACGGTTTTGTCTTGCGAAGGCTTGGTGAAGGCGTTTGGCGGTGACCGTTCGCGCAAAACCTCGCTGGTGGAATACGGATTCCGGTTGCCATCGGCATTGGACAACCGCCCGCTGAAAGCGGATGAATTCGACTCGATCACCAACCAAGTGGTCTACGTCTCAGCCACTCCCGCGGACTACGAATTGGAACAATCGGAAGGCATCATCGTCGAGCAGGTCATCCGCCCTACCGGCTTGCTCGATCCTCCCATCGAGGTGCGGCCCTGCACCCACCAGGTGGACGACCTCATCGGTGAAATCCGGACCACCATCGAACAAGGCGACCGCGTTTTGGTCACCACACTGACCAAACGCATGGCCGAAGAACTGACCAAGTACCTCGACCGACTGAGCATTCCCGCCCGGTACATTCACTCGGACGTGAAGACATTGGACCGTGTGGAAATC
>JALRAA010000445.1 GCA_023262645.1 Burkholderiaceae bacterium | reverse complement strand
GACCTGCAGGTAGCAGTGCGCCTGGTGATCGCCCCCCGCGCCCTGCAGCTGCCGCCGCCGGATCCCGATCAGCCGATGGAGCCCCCGCCGCCGCCGCCCCCGCAGGGCGAACAACCGCCGGAGGAGACCGAACCGCCGGAGAACGAACCCAATGAACCGGAGGACGACCCGGAGGACAACGACGACGACCAGGAGGACGACAGCCCCGAAGACCAGGCGCCCCCGCAGGTGCCGGAGGAGTTCCTGCTGGATCCCGAGGCCGTGGCGATCGACCCGGACCTGCTGCTGTTCGGCGCCGCCAAGGCCAAGAGCGGCGGCAGCGGCAGCCGCGCCGTGGTGTTCAGCGATTCGCGCGGCCGCTACGTGAAACCGATGCTGCCCCGCGGCCCGGTGAAGCGCATCGCCGTGGACGCCACCCTGCGGGCCGCCGCGCCGTATCAGAAAACCCGCCGCGAACGGGAACCCCACCGCAAGGTGGTGGTGGAAGACGGCGACCTGCGGGCCAAGCAGCTGCAGCGCAAGGCCGGCGCCCTGGTGATCTTCCTGGTGGATGCCAGCGGCTCCATGGCCCTCAACCGCATGCAGAGCGCCAAGGGAGCTGTGATCCGGCTGCTCACCGAGGCCTACGAAAACCGCGATGAGGTGGCCCTGATCCCCTTCCGCGGCGAGCAGGCGGAGGTGCTGCTGCCCCCCACCCGCTCGATCACCGCCGCCCGTCGGCGCCTCGAATCGATGCCCTGCGGCGGTGGCTCACCACTGGCCCACGGCCTCTCGCAGGCAGCTCGGGTGGCGGCCAATGCCCTGGCCACGGGTGATCTCGGCCAGGTGGTGGTGGTGGCCATCACCGATGGCCGCGGCAACGTGCCACTGAGCCGTTCGCTGGGTCAGCCGCAACTGGAGGGGGAGGAGCCGGTGGACCTCAAGGAGGAGGTGAAGCAGGTGGCCAGCAAGTACCGGGCCCTGGGCATCAAGCTGCTGGTGATCGACACCGAGCGCAAGTTCATCGGCAGCGGCATGGGCAAAGACCTGGCCGCAGCCGCCGGCGGCAAGTACGTGCAGCTGCCGAAGGCGAGCGATCAGGCCATCGCCGCCATCGCCATGGAGGCGATCAACGCGGTGTAGTGGC
>JALRAA010000444.1 GCA_023262645.1 Burkholderiaceae bacterium | reverse complement strand
TTTGGCGATGGCCGCTTGTTGCTCGAACGGGCGTTGTTGTCGCCGCGCCATGTGGAAGTGCAATTGCTGGCAGATGCGCACGGGCATGTGGTGCATTTGGGTGAGCGTGATTGCACGGTACAACGACGGCATCAAAAGTTGATAGAAGAAGCGCCCTCGCCTGCTGTGGACAGCGTGTTGCGCAGACAACTGGGCGATGCTGCGGTGGCGGTGGCTCGCGCTGTCGGTTACCAAGGCGCGGGTACGGTGGAGTTTTTGCTCGACGCCCGCCCTCGCCAACAACCCGCGTTTTATTTCATGGAAATGAACACACGGCTGCAAGTCGAGCACCCGGTCACCGAAGCTCTCGTCAATGAAGATTTGGTGCAATGGCAATTGCGTCTGGCCATGGGTGAACCCTTGTCCTTGCAACAACACAGCGTGCTGGAACGGTTTGAACAAGCGGGACATGCTATCGAAGCGCGTTTGTGTGCAGAAGACCCGATGCAACAACACATGCCACAAAGCGGCACACTGCTGTATTGGCAAGCGCCTGGCGGTTTGCGTTGTGACGCGGCCTTGGTCAGCGGCCAGCCGATCAGCTCTTTTTACGACTCCATGTTGGGCAAGTTGATTGCCCATGCACCCACGCGTGAACAAGCGGCTTTGGCGTTGGCCGATGGGCTGGAACGCACTGTCTGTTTGGGTGTGGCGAACAACAGCGGTTTTTTAGCTCAAGTGCTGCGTAGCGATGTGTTTCTACAAGGTGAATTCAATACCTCGGTGTTGCGCACCGACTTGAAACACCTGCCCGCACTACACCACAGCTCATCGTTGCATGCCATCGCCGCTTTGGTGGTGGCTTGCGTGCCGCGCCATGCACATGCCACGCCCTCAGCAGCTTGGTGGAATTGGCACAGCAGTGGCCATGTCGCCATGCAAGTGCCATTGCGCATCGGCGGTCAGTTGAAGCATTGGCAAGTGCATATGCAACAGCAGGTGTGGCGTGTCAGCCAAGCCGATGAAATTTTTGAGCTCAGCGATTTACAACTGCAGCCCGCCTTACCAGCCGCAAACGGCATAGACCCCTACGCCATGGCCAAAGGCCAATTGCAACTCACACTCAACCGCCAGCCCTTGCAACTGTTTTATGCATGGGCAGGCGATGAACTCTGGCTGCAGCTCG
>JALRAA010000443.1 GCA_023262645.1 Burkholderiaceae bacterium | reverse complement strand
CCGCACATGAGCGTGTTCGAGAACATGAGCTTCGCCCTCAAATTGGCCAAGGCAGATGCCAACACCATCCAACAAAAAGTCCAACGTGCAGCGGACATCTTGAACTTGGGCGCTTATTTGCAGCGCACCCCCAGAGAACTGTCAGGCGGTCAGCGCCAACGGGTCGCCATCGGCCGCGCGATTGTGCGCGAGCCCAAGGTGTTTTTGTTCGACGAACCCTTGTCCAACCTGGATGCGGCGTTGCGCGGACAGACCCGTGTCGAAATCGCCAAACTGCACCGTGAACTCGGGGCCACCACGATTTACGTTACCCATGACCAAGTAGAAGCCATGACATTGGCCGACCGTGTGGTGGTGTTGCGCGATGGCGTGATCGAGCAGGTCGGCACACCGCTCAGTTTGTACGACCGTCCAGCCAACCAGTTTGTGGCGCAGTTCATTGGCACGCCGCCCATGAACCTATGGCCTAGCCACCAGTTGCCTGCAAACGTTGTTCAGCATGGCCCGCCCGCCGCCCAACAAGGTGCCTTGGGCTTGCGAGCCGAGCATGTCAGCGTGACCGCAGTGGGCCAAGGTCAACTCTCGGGGACTGTCGAACTGGTCGAGGCTTTGGGTGCCGAAACCCTGATTTATGTGAACACCGACCAAGGCCAGTTGCTGGTTGCCAGACAAAACGAACGCAGCCCATTGCGGCCAGGCCAAGCCGTCGGTGTGCAACTCGATTTGTCTCGCGCCCATTGGTTTGACGCCAAAGGTTTGGCGGTCACCGCTTGATTGACGTTTTCAATTTTGATTTTTTTTCTCCACGATGTCTTCTCCAACCAGCCATGCATTGCGTATTCTTCATTTGGGCTTAGGCTCGTTTCACCGTGCGCACCAAGCGGTGTATTTGCAACAACTGCATGACTTGGGTGACACCCAATGGTGGCTGGCGGGTGGCAATTTGCGCCCCGACATGCCAGAGACCATCGCTGCGCTGCAAGCGCAGCAAGGCGAGTACACCTTGGAAACCGTCACCCCGCAAGGTGCCCGCAGCTACCAGCGGATTCAAGTCATTCGCGATGTGTTGGGCTACGAGCCCCATTTGGCGCCACTGGTTCGCATGGCCGCAGACCCCCATACCCGGATCATTTCTTTCACCGTCACCGAGGCGGGCTATTACCTGGATG
>JALRAA010000442.1 GCA_023262645.1 Burkholderiaceae bacterium | reverse complement strand
GGCCAGCTGCGCTGGGGCGGGCAGACTGGCCAGCGACTTGGCAGTGGCAGCCATGGAAGCATTGATTGCCAAATCTGCCTGGTAGACACGGTTGAGTTCTTCCGCGCTGGAATGGATATGCACCAATTTCTGGGTAGGTTTGGGGGCTTGCAACAAGGTGTAACCACTGGTTGTCATTTCGCCCAAGCGGGTTCCGATGGCCAAAATCAAATCACTGTCGCGCACCCGTTGCGCTAGCTTGGGATTGATGCCGATGCCCACATCGCCCGCGTACAGAGGATGGTGGTTGTCAAAGGTGTCTTGAAAGCGAAAGGCATTGCCTACGGGCAACTTCCAGTTTTCGGCAAAGCGCTGCAAGGCTTGGGCGGATTGCGGGGTCCAGCCACTGCCTCCGGCGATGACAAAAGGCTTTTTAGCGGCCAACAGCATCGCACGCAACTGTCGCAAGCCACCTGGATCGCACCATGCTTGCACCGCTTCCACACGAGGCACAGGACGCGCTGTGACCTCGCGTACCAACATGTCTTCGGGCAATACCAGAACAACGGGGCCGGGCCGGCCATTCATGGCGGTGGCAAAGGCTCGGGCGACATACTCAGGCACGCGCTCTGGGTCGTCTATGCGCTCCACCCGCTTCGCCATACCTCGGGTGCTAGGGCCAAAAAAGTTGAAGTAGTCAACCTCTTGAAACGCTTCGCGGTCTCTAAAGTCGCTGCCCACATCGCCCACAAACAAAATCATCGGCGTGCTGTCTTGGAAGGCCGTGTGTATGCCGACAGACGCATTGGTAGCCCCAGGCCCCCGCGTGACAAAGCAAATGCCTGGACGGCCGCTTAAACGCCCTTGAGCATCCGCCATATAGGCGGCGCCGCCTTCTTGGCGGTTGATCACGAATTGAATTTGTTCACGATATGCATGGAAACCATCCAAAACCGCCAAGTAACTCTCCCCGGGAACACCAAACGCATGGGTCACGCCCTGCTCGATCAAACACTCCACCAACAAATGGCCCGCAATCTGTTTTTTCATTTTTATCTTCCTGAGTTCTTCCACTAATTTTCACCCTTGGGACCGCTTACCGACGCCCAAAGCGACCATGACACTCAAAAGCATCACGCCAGCACCTCCCACAAAAGTGAGCCCATACCAACCGCGATCCATGAACACACCGAAAAC
>JALRAA010000441.1 GCA_023262645.1 Burkholderiaceae bacterium | reverse complement strand
TGAGTTTGGCTTGGACATCGGGCAACTTGATAATGCGAGACAGTTCTCTTTGCAGCCTGGACACGACATCAGGGGGCGTTCCAGCAGTGACATAGACGCCATACCAAGTGCTCATTTCAAAACCTGAGACACCGGCCTCTGCCAAGGTTGGTACGTTGGGCAATTCAGAAGAGCGCTGTGTTGTGGTCACCGCCAAGGCTTTGAATTTCCCGGCTTTTATTTGCCCCATCGCAGATGAGGTGGTGTCAAACATGATTTGGACATTGCCGGCAATGATGTCAAGGTGAGCTTGTGCGCTGCCCTTGTAAGGCACATGAATACTTTTCACACCTGCTGCAATGTCAAAGGCTTCACCAGCGATGTGTTGAGTGCTGCCCACTCCAGAAGATGCATATTTGAATTCCTCTGGTTTGGCCTTCATCAGTGAAACCAGTTCTTTGACGCTGTTGACAGGGACGTTGCTGCCCACCAGCAGCACATTGGGGACGGTGACAACCAGGCCGACTGGTGCCAAATCATGGATGGGATCAAACGACAGCTTGATCAGGTGCGGGGCAATGGCTTGCCCCGTGTTGGTGGCCACTAGCAGGGTGTGACCATCGGGTGCTGCTTTGGCAGTGAGTTCCGCCGCGATGGTGTTGGATGCGCCCGGTTTGTTTTCAACGATAAAGGTACCCTTCAAAGACTCAGTCATTTTCTCGGCTAGCATCCGAGCAATAATGTCTGTGCCACCGCCTGCACCTGCGCCGACTATCAGCTTGACGGGTTTGCTGGGGTAAACAGCTTCTGCGATGCATGCCAACGCGACGAATGTCGCAGCAATGCCAACCACTATTTGTTTTTTCATGGCAATTGTGGGTATTAGGCGGGTACTGAATCGAGCTTTTTCGATTGCATGTGATGGAGCCCCATGCGGCAAGCCAAACTGAAAGCATTGAACATCGCTTGCGGGTTGGCCAGGTTTTGACCCGCAATGTCATAAGCAGTGCCGTGGGCGGGCGTGGTCACTGGGATGGGCAATCCCCCGTGAACCGTCACACCTTTTTCAAACCCCATGAGTTTCATGGCAATTTGCCCTTGATCGTGGTACATGGTGACCACGCCATCATAGCCATCGTCTTTTCGGATGGCGCGTACAAATGCAGTGTCAGCAGGGAAGGGGCCATCGACGGGGATGC
>JALRAA010000440.1 GCA_023262645.1 Burkholderiaceae bacterium | reverse complement strand
CCTGCTGGGCCTGAAGTACCCCGAGGCCTTTGGCGGCGCGGGGCTGGACTTCAGTTACGCCGCCGTCATGGCCGAGGCCTTGGCGGTGTGCGCCTGTGGCGGGGTGCCCATGGCCATTGGCGTGCAGACCGACATGGCCACGCCGGCGCTGGCGCGCTTTGGTTCCGAAGCGCTGTGCAGGCAGTTTCTGGAGCCGGCGATTGCGGGCGAGCAGGTGGGCTGCATCGGCGTGTCCGAGCCGGGTGCGGGCAGCGATGTAGCGGCGCTCAAAAGCTATGCGCGCAAGGATGGCGACGACTATCTCATCAGCGGGCAAAAAATGTGGATCACCAACAGTTTGCAAGCCGATTGGATGTGTTTGCTGGCCAACACCAGCGAAGGGGCTGCACACAAAAACAAAAGCCTGATCATCTTGCCCATGAACACGCCCGGTATCACCCGCGCCAAAAAAATCCGCAAGATCGGCATGATGGCCAGCGACACGGGATTGATCCATTTTGACGATGTGCGGGTGCCGCAACGCTTTCGCATCGGCGAAGAAGGCATGGGCTTCACCTACCAAATGATGCAATTTCAAGAAGAACGCTTGTGGGCGGCGGCCAACGCGATTCAAGGACTGATGAATTGCATCGACCAAACCATCGAATACACCCGCGAAAGAAAAGCCTTCGGCAAGTCGGTGCTGGACAACCAAGTGGTGCATTTCACCTTGGCCGAGTTGAAAACCGAGGTGGAATGTTTGCGTGCTCTCACCTACATGGCCACCGAGCATTACATCCAAGGCAAAGATGTGACCGAATGGGCGTCCATGGCCAAACTCAAAGCAGGACGATTGCTGCGCAGCATTCCGGATGCGTGTTTGCAGTACTGGGGTGGCATGGGCTACACCTGGGACAACCCGGTCTCGCGCATGTACCGCGATGGCCGCTTGGCATCGATTGGTGGCGGCGCCGACGAAGTGATGTTGGGCATCATCAGCAAATACATGCATACCTTGCCCTTGCGCAGCTGATGCCATGCTGAAACGCGAGATACACCACACGCACTGGGTGCTTTGGTTGGACGCACCAACCACCCGCAATGCCTTGACCGCTGACATGGTGCAAGCCTTGCACGAAGCATTGACCGAAACCGCTGAACACCCTGCGTTGCGTGCCGTGGTGTTGCGAGGTGTGGGTGGACATTTTTGTGC
>JALRAA010000043.1 GCA_023262645.1 Burkholderiaceae bacterium | reverse complement strand
GTTTACAGCGTGACACTTCGCGCTGACAAAAGAGATTACCCCGTGTTGTTGTCCAACGGCAATTTGGTGGCGCAAGGGGAATTGGAAGACGGAAGGCATTTTGCGAAATGGTTTGACCCGCACCACAAACCCAGCTATTTGTTTGCGTTGGTGGCCGGCAAATTGGTTTGCCGAGAACAACGCATCACTGCGCGCAATGGCAAAGAACATCTGCTGCAAATTTATGTGCGCTCAGGTGATTTAGACAAAACCGACCATGCCATGCAGTCTTTGATGGCCAGCATTGCTTGGGATGAAGCACGCTTTGGCTTGGGCCTGGATTTGGAACGGTTCATGGTCGTCGCGACCTCCGACTTCAACATGGGCGCGATGGAAAACAAAGGCTTGAATATCTTCAACACCAAATACGTGTTGGCCAGCCCTTCCACCGCCACTGACCAAGACTATGCCAATATTGAAAGCGTGGTTGGCCATGAATATTTTCACAATTGGACGGGTAACCGCATCACGTGTCGCGACTGGTTTCAGCTGTCGCTGAAAGAGGGCCTCACGGTTTTTCGCGACCAAGAATTCAGCCAAGACCTGTGTGGCTCAGCATCAGCGCGTGCGGTCAAGCGCATTGAAGATGTCCGCTTGTTGCGCACCGTGCAATTTGCCGAAGATGCTGGCCCCATGGCGCACCCGGTTCGCCCCGACAGCTACATGGAGATCAACAATTTCTACACCGTCACCATTTACGAAAAAGGCGCGGAAGTTGTTCGCATGATGCAAACCTTGGTGGGGCGTGAAGGTTTTGCGATGGGCATGAAACTGTACTTTCAGCGCCACGACGGGCAAGCGGTAACCTGCGACGAATTTGTGCAAGCCATTGCAGATGCCAATCCAGCCACAGCTCTTTACAAACATCTTGAAGTATTCAAACGCTGGTATTCACAAGCAGGCACACCCAAAGTCACTGTGCAGATGTCGCACGACTTAGCCAACCAAACATTGACCTTGCATTTCACACAAACTTGTCAGGCAACGCCTGGCCAGTCGCACAAGCAAGCTTTTCTGATTCCGATTCGTTTCGGCTTGTTGAATGAGACAGGCGAATCTGTGTTGAACGATCAATTGTTCGTGCTGCATGAATCACAGCAAACCTTGGTGCTTGAAAACATGGCAACGCCTGTGATTCCGTCTTTGCTGCGTGGATTCAGTGCACCGGTGCAATTGGAGTTTGCGCACAGCGAATCGCAATGGTTGGTCCTGCTTGCACACGACACCGATGCATTCAACCGCTGGGAAGCTTCGCAACGGCTGTATCTGGCGGCGACCATGCAAGCGTTGGCGCAAGAGGTTGTTGCGCCCGCGTTGTTGTCGCAGGCATTGATCAGCGGCTTGCGCCAAGTGCTGCGCCACCCCGAACTGGATGCAGCCTTCAAAGAACTGGTACTGACATTGCCGAGCGAAAGTTACATTGCCGAGCAAGCTTCTGTTGTCGATCCGCAAAAAATCCACCAAGTGCGCGAAGCCATGCGCTTGCAAATCGCTCTCGAAATGCAAGAAGACTGGAAATGGGCCTATGACCACCACCGGGTCCGCGGCGAATATTCGCCTGACGCCACATCCAGTGGGCGGCGGGCACTACAAGGGTTGGCGCTCAGCTACTTGTGTCTTGCCAGTCAAAGCTTGAACGACGACCATTGGGCACAACAAGCGGTGCAAGCATTCAACCGCGCCAACAACATGACTGAGCGTATGCATGCCCTGCAGGCGTTGGTAGCGGTCAACCACCCATGGGCCGAGCAAGCGTTGGCGGCTTTTCACCACCAGTTCAAGCACGAGGAATTGGTGCTGGACAAGTGGTTTTCCGTTCAAGCGTCAGCCTGCGACCACCACGGTCATGTGCTTGGGCGAGTGCGTCAATTGATGCAACACCCGGATTTTCAAATTCGCAATCCCAACCGCGCGAGAAGCCTGGTCTCCAGCTATTGCAGCAACCCAGCGGCATTTCACCGTACCGATGCAGCGGGATATGTGTTTTGGAGCGAGCGTGTCTTGGAGCTGGACAGCTTCAATCCGCAAGTCGCTGCGCGCTTGGCCAGGGCCCTAGACCGCTGGCGCAAATTGAGTGAACCCTACCGCAGCGCTGCACACGAAGCCATTCGACGCGTGGCCGCCAAAGAAGATTTGAGCGCCGACGTGCGTGAGGTGATTGACTCTGCTTTGGAGGAATGACACATGGCCGCATCATTGTCCCGGTACTTGGTTGAGCAACAACGCGCCAAGCAAAACATTCCGCCTGAATTGCGGTTGTTGCTTGAAGTAGTCGCGCGTGCTTGCAAAGGCATCAGCCATGCAGTCAACAAAGGGGCATTGGGCGGTGTGCTGGGCTCTGCGCACAGCGAAAACATACAAGGTGAAGTGCAGAAAAAACTCGACATCATCGCCAACGAAGTCTTGATTGAGGCCAACGAATGGGGCGGTCATTTGGCCGCCATGGCCTCTGAAGAAATGGACTCCATTTACGTGGTTCCCAATCGTTATCCGCAAGGCGAATACCTGCTGTTATTTGACCCATTGGACGGTTCTAGCAACATTGATGTGAACGTCAGCATCGGCACCATTTTTAGCGTGTTGAAAAAACCCGAGACAACGGACAAAGTCACCGAAGCAGATTTTTTACAACCAGGCCATGCGCAAGTTGCTGCAGGCTACTGCGTGTACGGGCCGCAAACCACATTGGTATTGACAGTGGGCGACGGTGTCGCCATGTTCACCTTGGACAGAGAACAAGGCTCGTTCGTCTTAACCCAAGAGAATGTGCACATCCCTGAAGACACCCGTGAATTTGCGATCAACATGAGCAATATGCGCCACTGGGACACACCGGTGTCCGATTACATCGCCGAATGCCTTGCTGGCAGCACAGGCCCACGTGGCAAAGACTTCAACATGCGATGGGTCGCCAGCATGGTGGCTGATGTGCACCGTATCCTCACACGAGGCGGTGTGTTCATGTACCCTTGGGACAAACGCGAGCCCGACAAACCGGGCAAGTTACGTCTGATGTACGAAGCCAACCCCATGGGCTGGCTGGTCGAGCAAGCTGGTGGCATGGCCACCGACGGCAAACAACGCATTCTCGATATTCAACCCACCCAATTACACCAACGGGTCAGCGTATTTCTGGGCTCTAAACATGAAGTGGCCAGAGTCACAGCCATGCACCAAGCTGCATAAAAAATAGGCACCTATAATTTCAATGACATGCCGGTGTCGCTCTGCCTGTAGAGCGGCATCTTCGCGAATGAGAAGGTCAGGTGTTCGTTTCACCGGTCCACTAACCACAGAGAGCAGTCATGGCCACACAACACAGTGAACTCATACACGCAATGGTTCTTCGCGAGATGCAAGAAGGCGTGATCCGCGACGGCCTGTGGGCACAAGCGTTGGTAGAAGCGACTTACGACAAAGAAAAAGCCAAAGCCATTTACATTCGACTGCGTGCGGCCAATATGCAAGAGGACACCAAAAAACTGCTGGTCAGGCAGATTCAGCAAGCTTTGAAATCGGATGAGGTCAAACGCAAAGATTTCATCTCTGCGTCTGGCCTGAAAAAACCCCGCTGATCAACTGCCCAGTTGCTTCAACCGGCCAGGTTCAACGATTTCAATCCAATAGCCATCCGGGTCTTTGATAAAGGCCACGTCTTTCATCTTGCCTTGCTCGGGGCGCTTGACGTAAACCACTTTGTTGTCGTCAAACCATTGAATGGCTGCGTCCAAATCTGGCACTGAAAAACAAATATGGCCAAAGCCCTGGGGCTGGGCATTGCCATCGTGGTATTTGAATGCCGCGTCGCTTTCGGTACCCCAGTTGTGGGTCAACTCCAATATGCCGGACTGAGAAAAAGTCCAAGCAGTGCGTTCACCTTGGTCTTGCGGGGCTTGGCTGGCGGACTCGGCCACGGCTAAAAAATACAGGCTGAATTTCATTTCGGGGAAATCCAACTTGCGCAACAAGCGCATGCCCATCACACGTGTGTAAAAGTCCAAAGCCACCGCCGGGTCTTTGACGCGCAGCATGGAATGGTTGAGTACAAATCCGCGCGACGCAGGCGCAGGCTTTTCGCAGACACCAGTCTGCCATTCGGTATCAAAAGTCATAGGGAAAAATCAGGTTTTGACAGCAGCCAATACGTTGGAATGGGCACGCGACGATGCCACTTTGTCGTTGGCACGTGCCAACACAGAGGGCTGAAACACAGTTGCGCTGTCGTGTCCATCGGCCGGTTGGTACTGTCTTTCTAGGTTGATCAAACAGCGGCGCAAATAACGCAAACTGGTGATTCTCAGAAACGAGGCGAAGTTAGGAACTTCGCCCCGGTGCTGGAGAATTTCATCATGCAATGTGCAGATAAGGGCGTTGGTGGTGCAGCCCTCGTCTTCGGCCATCTCGGCCAGCACATCCCACACCATGTTTTCCAGACGGATGCTGGTGAGCATGCCGCGAATGCGAACCGAACGGGTACGTTGTTCGTACTGGATGGGGTCAGCTTTCACAAAATACTCACACATGCTGTTCTCCTTTGGCTGGAAAAATCAGTGTATCAAATGGCCCGTTCGGTCATTTGTTTGGCGATGTAGTCCGCTTGGCGAATGGCCAAGGTCACGATCGTCAAGGTGGGGTTTTCAGCGCCACCGGTGGTGAACTGGCTACCGTCACTGATGAACAAATTGGGTATGTCATGTGTTTGACCCCATTTGTTGGCCACCCCTTCGCTGGCTTTGGCACTCATGCGGCAAGTACCCAAGTTGTGCGTAGAGGGATAAGGCGGTGTGCGGTAGGTTTTGATGGCACCAGCGGCTTGGTAAATACGCTCGCCTTGTGTGAACGCATGGTTGCGCATCACGATGTCATTTTCATGGTCATCGAAGTGCACGTTCGCCACAGGGCTGCCCCACTTGTCTTTGACACTGGTGTTGAGCGTGATGCGATTGGTTTCGCGCGGCATGTCTTCACCGACCAACCACATACCAGCGAGGTTGGTGTAGTGATCCATCCACCATGCATAGTCCGCACCCCATGAACCGGGGTCAAGGAAGGCCGGCATGAAGGCCAAGCCCAATGACAAGGTTTCCATTTCGTATCCGCCCGCAAAACCACGCTTGGGGTTGTGTGCAGCTTCATCGCGAATGATGCCCGCCATGGTGGTGCCACGGTACATATGAACAGGGTCTTTGAATGCGGCATACACCGAACCCGTCATGTGACGCATGTAGTTGCGGCCCACTTGACCGGAAGAATTGGCCAAGCCGTCTCTGAACATGTTGGAGGCTGAGAGCAACAACAACCGAGGTGTTTCGATCGAATTGCCAGCCACGCACACCACGCGAGCGGCCTGGCGCTGTTCTTTGCCGTCCTTGTCAAAGTACACCACGCCGCTGACCAAACCTTTGGAATTGTGCTCAATGCGAGTCACATGCGCCTCGGGACGCAAGTCCAAGTTGCCCGTGGCTTCTGCCTTGGGAATCTCGGTGTAGAGCGTGGACCATTTGGCGCCGCTCTTACAGCCTTGAAAGCAAAAACCGAGTTGCATACAACGACCACGGCCATCGCGCGGTTGGCTGTTGATCGCCATGTTGCCCGTGTGCACTTCTTTGTAGCCCATTTTTTTGGCGCCGGCATACATCACTTTGAAGTTATTGTTGCCGGGCAGTCCGGGAATACCGTTGGTGCGGGTCACGCCCATTTTGTTTTCGGCTTTGGCGTAATAAGGCTCGAGCTCGGACAAGGTCACGGGCCAGTCCAGCAGGTTGGCGCCCTTGATGTCGCCATACACAGTCTTCACACGGAACTCGTGCTCTTGGAAACGCAAAGAGGCACCCGCCCAGTGGGTGGTGGAGCCGCCCACGGTTTTACAAATCCATGCAGGCAAGCCAGAAAAGTCTTTGGCGACACGCCATGTGCCGGATGTGGTGCGAGGGTCTAACCAAGCCAGTTGACCGAATGATTTCCATTCGTCGTTGACAAACGATTGCGGTGATTGACGCGCACCCGCCTCAAGCACCACGACCTTGATGCCCTTTTGGCACAACTCGTTGGCCAATGTGCCACCGCCTGCGCCAGAACCAATGATGACGACCACGGAGTCGTCGTTGTATGAAATAGAAGCCATGTTGTGTTTCTCCTGAAATTTTGTAGTTAGCGGGAATTAGCCCATGTAAGGGGGTGGGCTGGCTTCTTTGGACGGGGCCGGCAACCATTTCAAATCTTGGAATCCGCGGGTGATGTATCCGCCCTTTTCCCAAGCAGAACCGGGATAACCAAATGCGGCAAACGCCATGTCGTTGTTGTAGAGAGAAGTCACGCATTGGCCGCGCACGGTGCCAAAAAATGTCGATCCTTCCAAGCCTTTGACAATGGCCAATCGCTTGTCGGCTTTGGCTTTGGCGAAATTGCCGCCAGCCAAACTGTTGAGGTTGGCTATGCCTTCGCGCAACATCTTGGCGGTGTCGGCGCTGCCAGAGGCGGCACCGTCCAAATCTTTGGCAAGGATGGCATAAACCGCATCTGGCAATTTCTTGTGTGGATACAGGACACGACCCATGGCCATCAATGTTTCACCCTCAGCTTGGCTCAAGGTTTTTAATTCAACCGCCCATACTGTGGAGGGAGCCAGTCCGGCCAATACCGAACCAGCAGCCAAGGTGCCCATCAAAATGCCTGAGCCTTTGAGGAACTCGCGACGCGCCAAAGGTAGGTTCTGCTTGGGCACAACACCGTTTTCTTCGCAATCACTGAACTCAGAAGCAAGATTTGCTATGGGAATAGTTCGCATGTAGTTGTCTCCTGTTGACTTATGAATGACCAGATTCAGTATTTCATCGCTCGACAGGTTTGGGGTGGTATCACGCTAAACACAAGGAAAACCCTGACCATGCTGCGTAAGGCGCATTATTTGGTGAGTATTTACCCTTGATCGAGTGGCTAAGTCGCAGGAATATTGACACAATGTCTTCGGGTATTTATCAGTCAATTGGAAGCTGTCAGTTCCTAGCCGGAGAACACCATGGGTATCAGCATTTCCAGTTTGTTATTCGCCAAACAATGGGCAGGCATACAAGGTCTCTCGCATATTGTGCTGTCGGCTTTCTCGCCTGGCGCGCAACAAAACACACGCTCAACACCCACTGATGGGCTGGATACTTCGTCGGTGGACAACTGCCAAAAATCATTGTTGTCCGTGATTGAAGCGCAAATCATTCCTCAACTGATGCAAGCGCACACCAGTGTTGCAGAGCAGCAGTTGTCGCCCAAGCAGTCGCGCAAATTCACAGTAGAAGAAATCGAACATTTTTCTGAATCATGCTTGGGCAACGAACTCGACCAACCACTGGCCTATGTGCAAGCGCTGATCGAAGACGGGGTGTCTATCGAAAGCGTTTTCATCGACTTGATCACCCCTGCCGCGCGTTGGTTAGGCTACCAATGGGAGCTGGATAAAAAAGATTTCACCGCTGTGACCCACGGCTTGATGCGCATGCACCAGTTAACGCGCAGCTTGGGATATGTCAATCGCGAGTCACCGCAAACCGCCGGTGACGTCAAACGCATTTTTTTCGCCTGTGCACCCGGTTCCATGCATATATTGGGTCTGAGCATCGTCTCCGAAATGTTTCGAAGCGACGGTTGGCAAGTGGTGATGGAAATCGCATCAACCGAAGAAGAATTGTTCAAAGCATTGAGGCGCGAATGGTTCGACATGATCGGTTTGTCAGTGGGTCTGGTGGAACAATTGCCCGGGCTGAAAGACCTGATCACGCGACTCAAAGCCCAAGCCATCAACCCCCAAACATTGGTCATTTTGGGTGGCCCTGCGGTATCTAGCGACCCGGAACTGTTGCAAAAATCTGGCGCTGACGGTGTGTCATCTCATGCGCCACAAGCCATCACGTTGGCAAACGGTTTGTTGAAGTCCCATTAAGAGCACCTTCTTATTAAATTTCGCCTCGAAGGTTATTCGCTTTACGCCTTGGTCGCGTTAAACTGATTTATATGGCGACGCCACCCCCTCTCATCAGAAGTACCAAGCCTTTTTCGGTAGAGATTCCCGAAGGCTCCAACAGCGCCAAAGCACGGCGAAGCGATGTCGTGGGCAGCGATGAGTTGAGCATTTCCGCGAAAAAACACGATTTCAAAAACAGCGACGCGACACTGCTGCCTGAGATGCACCACGAACCTGCGTCTGAGTTGGCGCAAAGGTCTGCCCAACATGCAGATGCCCTGTCTTTTGAAGACTTGCATGTGAACGAAGAGACTGCTCTGCATGCCCCGCACATGGTGCATGAAGACAACCACGCTGAAAAAAATATTCAAGGTCTGGGCGCTGATGCATTGAGCGACAGGCAAGTGGATTTACCTCCCACCGACCCTCTCAAAAAAAACCTGCAAGCGGTTGATAACGGCACTCTCAAAGACAATCTACAAGCGTTAGACAACGATACCCTCAAAGATAACTTGCAAGCAGTGCCAGGCGGTTCTTTAAAAGACAACTTGCAAGCGATTGATGACGACGCCCTTCAAGACAACCTGCAACCCGTTGCACAAGACGCTATCGCCCATCGTGATGTGGGCATAGACAAAGAGCATTTCAAAGACAACATGGCCAACGAGACGGCTGGTGGTTTGCATTCGGAT
>JALRAA010000439.1 GCA_023262645.1 Burkholderiaceae bacterium | reverse complement strand
GTGGTGGGGCAACTCCAACGCGGCACGGGTGCGCGCCGTCTGGGCTTGCGCGCCGACATGGACGCCTTGCCCATGCAGGAGTTCAACCACTTTGAGCACGCGAGCCGTCACCCCGGCAAGATGCACGCCTGCGGCCACGACGGCCACACCGCCATGTTGTTGGCGGCCGCGCGGCATTTGTCTCAACACAAAAACTTTGATGGCACCGTGGTGTTGATTTTTCAGCCGGCCGAAGAAGGCGGCGGCGGCGCCCGTGAAATGATCAAAGACGGTTTGTTTGACAAATTTCCCGTGGACGCCGTGTTTGGTTTGCACAACTGGCCGGGCATGGCGGTCGGGCAAGCGGCGGTCAGCGCCGGACCGGTGATGGCCTCCAGCAATGAATTCAAAATCACCATCCAAGGCAAAGGTTGCCACGCGGCATTGCCGCACAACGGCATCGACCCGGTGCCGATCGCTTGCGAAATGGTGCAAGCCTTCCAAACCATCGTCTCGCGCAACATCAAGCCGGTGGATGCTGGTGTTATTTCGGTCACCATGATCCATGCAGGCGAAGCCACCAATGTGGTGCCCAACAGTTGCGAATTACAAGGCACCGTGCGCACTTTCACCGTCGACATTCTCGACATGATCGAGCGACGCATGAAGAGCATTGCCGAACATGTCAGCGCAGCGCACGAAGCCAGTTGCACATTCGAGTTTGTGCGCAACTACCCCCCGACCATCAACCATGCAAAAGAGGCTGATTTCACACGCAGTGTGCTGGCCGAGATCGTGGGTGCCGAGAACGTGCTGGCGCAAGAGCCCACCATGGGCGCTGAAGATTTCTCTTACATGCTGTTGAAAAAACCCGGCACGTATTTTTTCTTGGCCAATGGCGATGGACAGCACCGCGAAATGGGCCATGGCGGTGGCCCATGCACCCTGCACAACCCCAGCTACGATTTCAACGACGACTTGATTCCGTTAGGCGGCACGATTTGGGTGCGCATGGTGGAAAAGTTTTTGGCACCTGCCTGAGTGGCTCAGGCGTACACCTGAATCAACGATTGCAACTGCGCTTTGGGTTGGGCATGCAAATAAGGCAATAACACGCCCAGCACTTGTTGCGCACCGCGTAACGCACTGCGGTTGGCGTTGTTGTCCTCCATGGCATGTCTGGGGTCTTGCACGTATTCATAACTCAACCACCATGTC
>JALRAA010000438.1 GCA_023262645.1 Burkholderiaceae bacterium | reverse complement strand
GATTTCAGCGGGATCGGCCACACTGCCTGTGCGTTCCAACGCACCCACCAACAACAATCTGGGGTTGACCGAACTGTCCTTGGCCATGAACCAGTTGACAGGCTCGTATTCGGATGAAATTTGGTCGTTGCCTGCGGCTTTGGTAATGACAGCGTCGGAGTATTTGAATTGCGCCAATTGACCACTGACACCAAAATCTTTGAACCTGTTGACGGTTGTCAGCGCTTCCCACGCAAATTTGGTTCTGGCTTGGATCAGCTCATCCGATGTCCATGGGTTTTGTAAAGTTTGTTCACGGCCAATCAAGGAATTCATCAGCGCTGTGTAACTGGCATTGACCACGCCCAATTTCACATTGCCTGCATAACTGCTGGGAAATTGACCGAGTTGGTGGTCAAACACTTTGGTCGAATTCAATTGAGGTATGACTTGCACGCCATAGTATTTGGCGCCGGGCGCATACCGGTAAGCCAACAAACCCGTGACCACGCCGTGATCGGTGGCAATGTTGTCTTCGATCATCACATTCACTCCCCATCCGGTCCAACCTTGTCGCCAGGCAGCCAACACGTCTTCGGTGGGTGTGGCGATCTTGGCTGGCTCCCAGTCATTGCCAAAACAGGACGATGACGTGATGGTTTTTCCCCAAAACTTCAGATGGGGGCTGGGTAACCAGTCGCCTTGGGAATATTGGTTGTTAAAACCCGGCCCCTGCGGATCGGGCGCAGCGCGGCTGAGGTCGTAAGTGCTGGTGTTGGTGGAGACCTTGCCGTTGGGGTCGGTTGTAGTGACCGGCGTTGATTCGAGCTGGGTGATGTAAGTAGGCTTGTTGGCAACAGGAGATTCAGACACAGTGGCGTTGAAACTGATATCACCTTTATTGGGTGCAGTGCCACCACCGGCGCAAGCTTGCAGAAAACACCCGATGAACCCCAGCCAAATCAGTCGCATTTATTCACCACAAACAAGGAAAAAACAACCCCTGTTTGTAATAAAAAAAATCAACTTTTATGAACCCAAACAGTCTTTCATCGGACTTGAGTGCATACGATTTTCACGGGCTTATCCACGACGCTGCCTGACGGTTTCATACAAGCAAATGCCACTGGCCACCGACACATTCAAACTCTCTACCCCTCCCGCCATAGGAATAGATACCAATTGGTCGCAAGTCTTGCGCGTGAGTTGTCGCAACCCACTGCCCTCTGCTCCCAGCACCCAGGCGGTGGATATTTTCAA
>JALRAA010000437.1:516-1256 GCA_023262645.1 Burkholderiaceae bacterium | reverse complement strand
CCCAGTAAAGTGCTTTCGCCATCGGTGTTCTTTCCAATATCTACGCATTTCACCGCTCCACTGGAAATTCCCTTTACCCCTACTATACTCTAGTCTAATAGTTTCGACTGCTGTTTTGAAGTTAAGCCTCAAGATTTAACAGTTGACTTATTAAACCACCTACAGACGCTTTACGCCCAGTAATTCCGGATAACACTTGCATCCTCCGTCTTACCGCGGCTGCTGGCACGGAGTTAGCCGATGCTTATTCTTCAGGTACACGTCATATCTTCCTCCCTGAAAAAAGAGGTTTACAACCCAGTAGGCTTTCTTCCCTCACGCGGTATTGCTCCGTCAGGCTTTCGCCCATTGCGGAAAATTCCCCACTGCTGCCTCCCGTAGGAGTCTGGACCGTGTCTCAGTTCCAGTGTGTCTGATCATCCTCTCAAACCAGATACTGATCGTCGCCTTGGTAAGCCATTACCTTACCAACTAGCTAATCAGCCGCGAGCTTTTCTTTAGGCGAATAAATCCGTTTCACTTAAAAAAGCATATGGGGTATTAGCAATCGTTTCCAATTGTTATCCCCCTCCTAAAGGTAAATTCTCACGTGTTACTCACCCGTCCGCCACTTGAGTTAAAAAACAAGTCATTGGAAAGCTCCTGTACCTGGAGAAATCCACAAGACCTGATATCTCTTGTGCAGTGCATCAGTGTGCTAGATTCTGTGCCAATCCAAAGATGAAGCATGCAGAAGCAGT
>JALRAA010000437.1:0-506 GCA_023262645.1 Burkholderiaceae bacterium | reverse complement strand
TCGACTTGCATGTCTGAAGCACGCCGCCAGCGTTCATCCTGAGCCAGGATCAAACTCTCTTAAAATATCCTTAAATTTTCACTTTATTTCTAACAAAATAGAAATAGTTTTATAAGTTGTTACTATAATTATATATAATAATTGTTCTGACTTATAGTAAAAATGCTCGTTTACTTTAATTACTTTTTTTTATTATATATTTAATAAACTAAAAAAATTCTGAAAAGTAAAATTATGTGAAACAGAATTTAATAAATTACTAGGTATTTCTATATTATTAAGATAGGTTGTAGGAATATCATGTTGATAAATTTGTTTTAATAATCTTGAAGGAATAAATTCAACTCCTTCATTTCCATAATATTTAATTAAATTTTCAATTACATAGGGTGTAGAATTATACCATTCTTCTTTTACTTTTTCTGGTATTTCAAATAATTTCCATAATTTGGGTATTCCAGTAAAAGTATAAACTTGATGAATACCAATATTCTCTTTTATTGCTT
>JALRAA010000436.1 GCA_023262645.1 Burkholderiaceae bacterium | reverse complement strand
TGCGCCGCATCTTCACCGAACCCACCAGCAACGCCTTTACCCGCTGGGTGGCCATCATCAATTTTTGGATTCTGATTTCCTGTTTGTCATTGGCGGGCGAAACGGTCGAGCCTTATGCCAGCGAACACGCAGGTTTGTTCAAGGTGATTGAATACTTTGCGGTGTTTTTCTTCACCATCGATTACTTGGGCAATTTGTATTTCGCCAAAGACCGTGTGAAATATTTCTTCAGCTTTTGGGGTCTGGTCGATTTGATTTCCATCTTGCCCAGCTACTTGATGATGATGAACCTCACTGCCTTGCAAGGCAGCAAGGTGTTCAGGGTGCTGCGCGTGGTGCGGGTGCTGCGGGTGCTCAAAATGGCGCGGATCGCATTGCAAGCCTTGGAACACAAACTCGAGAGTTCCAACCCGATCTTGACCAACCTGAAAATTTATTTCATCGCGCTGTTTTCAGTGGTGATGATTTCCAGCACCTTGATGTATTACGTCGAAGGCAATCTGTATTCGCCTGAGGCCATGGCCAAAGGGCAAGCCACCTTGGATGCTGAACTCAAAGTCAACCCGTTGCCAGAGGACGCGCCCCCCGGTGCGGACAAATATGTACCGATCGACCCGATCAGCGGCAACCCGATTCCTGAGGACAAGCGTTTTTACACGTCTATTCCTGCGGCCATGTGGTGGTGCATCGTGACTTTGACCACCACCGGTTACGGCGACATGTTCCCGCTGACGTTTGGCGGGCGGGTCATCGCAGGCATCACCATGTTGATGGGCTTGGTACTGTTTGGTATTTTGTTGAACATTGTGGGCAAAACCATCATGGTGCTGCTGTTCGGGGAAAGTCTGACCGAAGAATCCAACGCCCCGGCCACCCGTGAAGCCATTTTGAAGATGATGGTGCAGCGTCAATGGATTTCCGAGCGACGCGCCTATGAAATTGAGTTGATGTCTGAGGACGACATCATCAAACGCTTCAACAGCATGTGAAGCTTGTACCGCCGCTTGCTGCGGCTTATCATGGCCCAAGCCCTGTCCATTCGGCGGGGCTTTTTTCATTCCACTCACCCCACGCCAAGTCCATGACCTTG
The DNA here is from genome assembly GCA_023262645.1 of Burkholderiaceae bacterium. Taxonomy (GTDB): domain Bacteria; phylum Pseudomonadota; class Gammaproteobacteria; order Burkholderiales; family Burkholderiaceae_C; genus Limnohabitans. Next base: position 172 of record JALRAA010000436.1, on the reverse strand, counting down.
AAAACATTTGCCCCTTGGAAAATTCAAACCGATGACCGGTTTCAGTTGTCTGCTATCGCTACACGACTGCCCGACAACTGGGAAAAAGCCGACGATACCAAAAAGCTCAAAGCGTTGTTCGATCGATTGAACCAACTGCAAAACATGCTGTATGCCTCCAAGTCCCGTGGCT
>JALRAA010000435.1 GCA_023262645.1 Burkholderiaceae bacterium | reverse complement strand
CATCCTCAAGAAAAATGTTTGTATTGGGTCGATATTCCGGGACGCCGATTGCGGCGCATGAAGGTTTCATCTGATTTGTCGCAAAGCCATGCAGTTGAAGATTGGCCTTTGCAAGAAGAGCCAGGTTGTTTTGCGCCTGCAAGCAAAGGCGGCTGGGTCATGGCGTTGCGAAGCGGTATTTACCGCGCACGTGAATGGGGAGGTGCGTTGGAATTGTTGGCCGCTGCACCCTACGACACAAGCAAACTGCGATTCAACGATGGCAAGTGCGATCCTGCCGGCAATTTTTGGAGTGGCACGATGTACGAGCCGCGCGATCAAGCCGCCGGTGTTTTGTATGCCTTACAAGCCAACCTCGCACTGCAGTCCAAAGCCGATCAGGCCACAGTGGCCAACGGCTTGGCATGGTCACCCAACGGCAAAACCATGTACTGGTCCGACACGGGTGCACATTGCATTCGCGCTTGGGACTTTGATGTGACATCACAGCAAATGACCCATGAACGTGTCTTTGCACAATTTCCAGCCAAGCCCAAAGACTGGATTTATGGATCGGATGTGGCGCAGTCTTACGCAGGCCGACCCGATGGCGCCGCTGTGGATGCGGAGGGGTTTTACTATGCCGCTATGTACGAGGGTCATCGCTTGGCCAAAATTGCGCCCGATGGTCGGTGTGTCGCTTACATTGAAACGCCTGTTCAGTGCCCCACCATGCCATGTTTTGGCGGAGAAGATTTGCGCACCCTGTTCATCACCACATCGGCCCATGGCCGAAGTACGGCAGAGCTTCAAGCCTTGCCCCAATCGGGTTGTGTTTTTGCCATGCGGGTCGACACGCCTGGTTTGCTTGTGAGTTTTTTCAACAACTGAATTGACCTATTTTTGACGCTTGCGTTCTGCAAAAGTGGCCAGAAACAGAGCGTGTCCGTTTAACATGGCGACATGAACGACAGTCCAACCATTCGCTCAAGTCCAAGCGCTTACCCAGATCTGGCCGCCTTGTTGGACACCGTGCGCGCCGCTGCATCGACGGGGTCTGCACTACGCAAAAGCTTTCGGATCCACGGTTCGGGGAGCCACGATTTTTATGGCGAGGCCTTGGAAGGCGAGTTGCTGGAAACACGCGGTCTGTCGGGCATTGTGCAATATGAGCCCAGTGAGTTAGTCATCACTGTCGGCGCTGGCACGCTATTGTGTGATTTGGAAAAAACACTGGCAGCGCAAGGCCAGTGCTTGGCGTTTGAACCTCCGGTGTTTGCAGCCGACCGC
>JALRAA010000434.1 GCA_023262645.1 Burkholderiaceae bacterium | reverse complement strand
CCTGTGGGCCATGGTGTATTTGCTGCACAAACATTTCGGACGCGATGGCCGTGAAGAAGCCGAGGCCTTGCTTGAGCGTCGCAGTGGCCAAGAAGACAACCCGCGCATCCTTCAAGCCTTCAACGAAGAGACGCCCGATTGGTTGAGCTTCTTCATGTTCACGTATTTCACCGACCGCGATGGCAAATTTCAGTTGTGCGCGTTGGCCGAAAGCAGCTTTGATCCGTTGGCACGCACCACCAAATTCATGCTGACCGAAGAAGCGCACCACATGTTTGTGGGTGAGTCTGGCATCAGTCGTGTTATTCAACGCACTTGCGCGGCAATGAACGAATTGAAAACCGATGACGTAGGCAAACTGCGCGCTGCCGGTGTGATCGATTTGCCTACCATCCAACGTTATTTGAATTTCCATTTCAGCGTCACCATCGATTTGTTTGGTGCAGACGAGTCCAGCAACGCGGCCACGTTTTACTCCACCGGCATCAAGGGTCGATACGAAGAATCCAAGCGCGACGACGACCATGTGTTGCGCGGCCAGACCTACAAGGTGTTGAACGTCGTGAACGGGCAATTGCAAGAAAAAGAAGTGCCCATGCTCAATGCGCTGAACGAAGTGCTGCGTGATGACTTCATCAAAGACTCTGTGGGCGGTGTGGATCGTTGGAACCGTGTGATTGAAAAAGCCGGTTTGCCGCACCGTTTGAGCGTGCCGCACAAAGCGTTTCACCGCAACATCGGCGCTTTGTCAGGCGCCAAGGTGTCTCCGGATGGCCGCGTGGTGTCCGAGCAAGAATGGCAAGCCAAGGTCGGCGAATGGTTGCCCACTGCAGAAGACCGCGCGTTTGTGCAAAGCCTGATGGGCCGCGTGGTTGAGCCTGGCAAATTCGCCAACTGGATCGCACCGCCTGCGATCGGTATCAACCGCCAGCCGGTAGATTTTGAATACGTGCGCTTCAACTGACACACCATGAGCACGGATACCGCCGAACTGCTGCAACAGCATGTGATCGACCCCGAGGTGTGCATCCGTTGCAACACCTGCGAAGCCACCTGCCCGGTAGGGGCCATCACCCACGACTCGCGCAACTACGTGGTGGACGCCGACAAGTGCAACTTCTGCATGGCCTGCGTGCCCCCGTGCCCCACGGGCTCCATCGACAACTGGCGCAACATGCCCAAGGTGCGTGCCTACAGCGTGGCCGACCAGCTCACCTGGGACGTGCTGCCCGAAGAGCTGAGCACTGAGCAACTGGCTGAAGCCGGTGTGGC
>JALRAA010000433.1 GCA_023262645.1 Burkholderiaceae bacterium | reverse complement strand
CCTTGTGCCAATACTTTTTTCACCGCCTCTTCAATCCGCAAGGCTGCCGCTTCTTGGTCCAGTGAAAAACGCAGCATCATGGCGGCACTCAAAATCGTGGCCAAGGGATTGGCAATGCCTTTGCCCGCGATGTCGGGCGCGCTGCCGTGGCTCGGTTCGTACAAACCTTGACGGCTGGCGTTGAGAGAAGCCGAGGGCAACATGCCAATCGACCCGGTCAGCATGGAGGCTTCGTCGCTCAGGATGTCACCAAACATATTGCCCGTCACCACCACGTCAAACCGCTTGGGTTCTTTCACCAATTGCATGGCAGCGTTGTCCACATACATGTGGTCCAGCGCCACATCCGGATAGTCTTTGTGCACCTCTGTCACGATGTCTTTCCAGAATTGGAAGGTTTCCAGCACATTGGCTTTGTCTACGCTGGTCACGCGCTTATGGCGTTTGCGCGCGGCTTCAAACGCCACCCGTGCAATGCGTTCGATCTCGGGGCGGGTGTAGCGCATGGTGTCAAAGGCTTCATCAGCACCGGCGAATGCACCATCGGGTGAAACACGTCTGCCGCGCGGTTGACCGAAATAAATATCGCCCGTCAACTCGCGGATGATGAGAATGTCCAAGCCAGCGATCAACTCGGGCTTGAGGCTGGACGCATTGACCAATTCTTGGTAGCAAATCGCGGGACGAAAGTTGGCAAACAACCCCATGTTTTTGCGCAAACCCAAAATGGCTTGTTCGGGTCGCAACGGGCGATCAAGCGAATCGTATTTCCAATCGCCCACTGCACCAAACAACACCGCATCGGATTGCATGGCCAATTTCAACGTGGCTTCCGGCAGCGGGTGACCGTGCGCGTCGTAGGCCGCGCCACCGACCAACGCGGTTTCCATTTCAAAACGCAGGTCCAGCGACTTTAGTACTTTGATCGCTTCGGCAACGATTTCTGTGCCAATGCCATCTCCGGGCAATACAGCGATTTTCATGGTGGGTTGTCTTTCAAAGTGTGTGCCAGCCAAGGCTTGGCCGTCAATCGAGCGGATTCAAAGGCACGGATCTTGTCAGCATGCTTGAGGGTGAGGCCAATGTCGTCTAAGCCATTGAGCAAACAGTATTTGCGAAAAGCTTGCACTTCGAAAGCCATCTCTTCGCCTTGCGGTTGCACAACCACTTGCCGCTCTAAATCGACCGTGAGTTGGTAGCCGGGAAACGCATGGCAGGCATCGAACAATTGACCGACTTGTGCCTCAGGCAGCACGATGGGCAGCAGACCGTTTTTGAAGCAGTT
>JALRAA010000432.1 GCA_023262645.1 Burkholderiaceae bacterium | reverse complement strand
CCGATCAAATTGTGTATTTGGCAGAAGGCGACGTGGTGGATATTGGATTGAACCATTGCCAGGTCTACGACGCATCACAACAAGCGGTATCGCGGGCTGTGCAAACCGTGAAAGCCCAGTCCATGGCGGCAGACTTGGGCCCCTATCAGCATTACATGCAAAAAGAAATCTTCGAGCAGCCCCGTGCGATTGCCGACACCCTCGAAGGGGTGGAAGGCATCGTGCCTGATTTGTTCGATCCACCTGGAAACAAAGGGCTTGCCGCAAAAGTGTTTGCAAACATCGACAACGTGTTGATTCTGGCTTGTGGAACCAGTTATTACAGTGGTTGCGTGGCCAAGTATTGGTTGGAGAGTTTGGCGCGCATCCCTTGCCAAGTGGAAGTGGCCAGCGAATACCGTTACCGCGACAGCGTGCCTGACCCGCGAACACTGGTGGTCACCATCACCCAGTCAGGTGAAACCGCTGACACCTTGGCGGCATTGCGCCATGCGCAAAGTTTGGGCATGCCACACACCTTGACCATTTGCAACGTGGCCACGTCTGCCATGGTGCGCGAATGCCAACTCGCCTACATCACGCGCGCTGGTGTAGAAATTGGTGTGGCCTCTACCAAAGCATTCACCACCCAATTGGCAGGTTTGTTTTTGTTGACCTTGGCCCTTGCCAAAGCCAAGCAACGATTGAGCGAAAAAGACGAGGCCAACCATCTCAAGGCCATGCGACATTTGCCAGTGGCATTGCAAAGTGTGTTGGCCTTAGAACCTTTGTTGGTGGCGTGGGCACAAGATTTTTCGAACAAAGAAAACGCGCTGTTTTTGGGTCGCGGTATGCATTACCCGATCGCTTTGGAGGGCGCACTCAAGCTCAAAGAGATCAGCTACATACACGCAGAAGCGTACCCGGCGGGCGAGTTGAAACATGGCCCACTGGCCTTGGTCACCAGTGCCATGCCGGTTGTGACCGTGGCACCAAATGACGCATTGTTAGAAAAACTCAAAAGCAATTTGCAAGAAGTGCGCGCGCGCGGTGGCGTGTTGTATGTCCTGGCCGATGCAGACACGCGCATTCAATCTGAAGAAGGGCTGCATGTGATTCGCATGCCCGAACATTACGGCGCTTTGTCACCGCTGTTGCATGTGGTGCCCCTTCAATTGTTGGCCTATCACACCGCCTGCGCCCGTGGCACGGATGTGGACAAGCCGAGAAATTTGGCCAAGAGCGTGACGGTAGAATGACCCCTCGAAAATCCGTCTGACATGACACCTCAAGCCGGAGTCATAGATGTCAAAAAAAGAC
>JALRAA010000431.1 GCA_023262645.1 Burkholderiaceae bacterium | reverse complement strand
GAAAACCGGACCGCTGAAACCGACAAAGAACATGTTCACGACCATGTGGTGGCCTTGCCTGATCAACACACCCCGCTCAAAGAAGGTCCCAAGCCCGGTGCTCAGAACAAATCCAGCCAACCCGCGACTGACGATAAGCACGGGTCATCGGTCAAATCTGCGGCTTCAGCCAAGGCCAGCGCAAAAGTCAAAGAAGCCCACAGTGTTCAAACAGAGCAACTGCAAGCAGCCAAACTAGAGCAGGCGCGAAAAATGGGTGAATTCCACGGACGCGTCGAAGCATTGAAAAAAACCGTGTCAGGCATCAACCATTTGCTCGATGAGCTGGAAGAAAAAAAGCCTGAGAAGAAATCCTGACATTGACTCAGCCTGTCGGGTCTTCATCCTGACGACGGAGTGGCAATAAGGTCGCCAGCACTTTGTCAATTCTTCTGCCATCCAGGTCCACCACTTCAAAACGCCAACCCATCGATTCGACAGCTTCCCCTTCTTTCGGTAAGTCACCCGCTAACAACATGATCAACCCCGCCAAGGTGTTGTAGATGCCTTTCTCCTCGGCTGGCAAAGTGTCAATTTCCAGTCGGGATTTGAGTTCTTGCACGGGCATCGTGCCGTCCAACAACCAACTCCCATCGGTCCGCTGAACCGCCCATACATCTTGCGGTGATGTGGTTTGTACCAATTCACCCGTGATGGCTTCGAGCAAATCTCTGGGCGTGACAAGACCTTGAACCACGCCATATTCATCGACCACCAACACCATTCGGGTACTGTGCATTTGGCCTTGTGGTTTGTCAGCGGTGTGCGGGCTGCGAAACTGAGACAACAAATCCAGTCCGCTCAAAGTTTCAGGCACAAAGGCCGCTGGCGTGGCCCAAGTTTCTAATGGCAAATCGCTGTTCACATGGTGCAGCATGCTGGCCATGCTGACCACCCCCACCACCTCGTCCAACCCATTGCGACACAACGGATACCAAGAATGGGCTGCTTCACCTTGAATCTGCGACATGGCTTGTTGAACCGTCCAAGCGCTGTCGAGCCAGACAATGTCTGTTCGGGGAACCATCAATGAAACCAAGTTGCGTTCATCCAAATGGAACACGTTTTTCACCATTTGATGCTCGTGGTGTTCAATCAATCCGGCGTCTACGCCTTCGACCAAACTGGCGGTGATTTCCTCTTCGGTCACTTGTCTGACCTTCTCTAAATCAATGCGCATCAAGCGCAATATGGCGGCGGTACACCATGACAACGCGTTGACCAACGGTCTTGCCATCCATGAAAGCGTCAACATCGCAGGAGCCGTCAGACGGGCT
>JALRAA010000430.1 GCA_023262645.1 Burkholderiaceae bacterium | reverse complement strand
GTATGGAGCTTATTCACCCCGTGGCACGCTGTGTCTGCCACACATTGGGGGATGATGGCCGCAGCCGCCGTCTTTTTGAGCAGCGGCTACTTCTTTTTGATCAAGGCTACGCGCATGGCCGACATGAGCGTGGTGGCGCCTTTTCGTTACATGGGCCTGTTGACTGCTGTGTTGGCGGGCTATGTGATTTGGGGCGATATGCCCAACCCGCTGGCTTGGTGCGGCATGCTGTTGCTGGTAGGCGCGGGCATATTGATGCTCAGGCTCCATCGACAACCCGCTTACGTGAGCGAGCATTAGAAAACTTCGGTATCTACTTCGCTGCTGGCCAACGCGTTGTAGCGATTGCCAGACACGTTGTGTTGGTTGATGGCTTGGTCCAGGCGCGCCAGGGTCTCGGGAGACAGTTCGATAGTGAGCGCGCCCATGTTGTCTTTCAAATGGGCAATGCGTGAAGTGCCGGGTATGGTCACGATATGCGGCGCTTGATGCAACACCCAAGCCAAGGCCAACTGCGCAGGAGTGCAAGCCACATCACGCGCAATGGCCAAATAGTGGTCTAGCAACTGCAGGTTTTTGGCATAGTGCTCTGCATGAAACCGGGGTGAAGTGTGGCGCCAATCGGTCGGCAACAACGCAGACGTGTCTTTCAAGTCACCACATAAAAATTTTCGAGCCAAGGGACTGAAAGACACGAACGTGACGCCGAGTTCACGGCAGGCGTCGAGCACGGCAATTTCCGGGTTGCGTGTCCACAAGGAATATTCGGTTTGTAACGCAGTGATCGGATGCACCGCATGCGCTTTGCGCAAAGTTTGAGCGGACACTTCAGACAAGCCAATCGTGCGTATCTTGCCGGCACGTACCAAATCGCTCAACATGCCAACACTGTCTTCGTCATGCTGGCAGAGGTGATGATCTTCGTACCGTCGATTGCACGGTACCGGGAGGATTTCCTGCTGAACCGGCTGGAACGGGCGCAGATTGCCTCCTTGGCGCTGCTCGCGGACGACATGATCGACACCGAGCTAGAGGAAGAACTGCTGCTTAATGCCGGCGTGTTCAACGTTGTTCTCCGCCGGGACGAGCTGCGACAGCTGGTGCTGTCGTCGCCGATGCCAAGCGAGGTGTCGCAGACCTTCGATTTGCGCGAAGCGACCGCGCTGTCCCTGATCCGGGATGCGGTGGCGCGGTTGCTCAACCCCCGGAACGAAACGATCCGGGTGATCGGCAACCCATTCCGCGACGGTGGACTGCTGATCGAGATCACGCTGGACACCACAGAGCTTCGGTCGGCGATGATCGACTATGGCTTGCGCATTCTC
>JALRAA010000042.1 GCA_023262645.1 Burkholderiaceae bacterium | reverse complement strand
GCCGCCAGGTAATGTTCAATTTGTGCAGCGTCGTTGGCTGGAAATTGCACGATGCGACCGGTGACCCTGGCCTGCGCCGCCAACTCGGGCGGAAGTTGCTCGTCGAGTTTGAAACGCAGCACATTGCTGGAAGCGTTTTTCAGCAAGGTACTGGTGTCGTCCAGTGCCACCACTTTGCCGAGCTTCAACATGGCGATGCGGCCACACAAGGCTTCGGCTTCTTCCAAATAATGGGTGGTCAACAACACGGTGTGGCCTTCGCGGTTGAGCCTCGCTATGAATTGCCACAAGGTTTGGCGCAATTCGACATCGACGCCAGCCGTGGGTTCGTCCAGCACAATGACCGGCGGCTTGTGCACCAAGGCCTGTGCCACCAAAACACGCCGCTTCATACCGCCAGAGAGTTGGCGCATGTTGTGGTTGGCTTTGTCCGCCAAACCCAAGTTATCAAGCAATTCGTCAATCCAAGCGCCGTTGTGTTTGACCCCGAAGTAGCCCGATTGAAACACCAAGGCTTCTCGTACCGTGAAAAACGGATCGAACACCAATTCTTGCGGCACCACGCCCAACAGTCTTCGCACTTGTAAGGCTTGGGCTTGCACATCGAGGCCATTGACTTGGATGGTGCCGCTGCTGGGTTTGAGCAGACCGGCCAGAATGCTGATTAAAGTGGTTTTGCCGGCGCCATTGGGGCCGAGCAGACCAAAAAATTCGCCCGATTGGATGTCGAAAGACACTTGGTCCAATGCGGTGAACGTGCCACGGGCATTGGTGAATGTTTTGGAAACAGATTGGAAGGAGATAGCAGCCATGGCAAGCTGGCTATTCTAAGGGCTGCCGCTTTGGCAGCAGGGTTCAGGGTGAAGGCGCCTGGGAACGGTGGCCAGCCAAAATCTCAGACACCCCGTACAGCGTGGCCAGTTGAACCGCGCGCTTTGGCAAACCGATGATTTGCAATGCCAATGATTGTTGCGCCGCCGTGCGGCAAACAGCCAACAACACGGCCAGCGCAGACGAGTCAAACTGCTGCAAAGCAGACGCATCCAGAACACAGGTTTGTTTGGCAGACAGCAAGGTTTTTTGCAGTTGCTGCGCCACCGCAGCCGCCTGCGCATGCGTCAAAGTGGCGGGCAACGCCATGGTGGTTGCAGGGGTCATTTGCGGTTGTTGGATTTGTTGCGCTCGCTCAGCGTGGCGATCAAGCCATCGATGCCCTTGGCGTTGATTTCTTGCGAGAACTGGGTGCGGTAGTTGTCGACCAGCCAAATACCCAAAATATTGAGGTTGTAAATGCGCCAACCAGAGTCTGACTCGGTGGTTTTCTCAAGCCGGTAATCAATCGGTATGGGTTCTGCGCCACCACGTATTTCAGACCGCACCACCACTTCGTTGTCGCTGTTGGGTTGGCGCGAAGGCTTAACCACGATGTTGGAACTGTCTTTGACCTGCGACAAAGCGCCCGAATAACTGCGCATCAACAGCAATCGAAATTCCTCTTGAAGTCGCTTTTGCTGTTCCGGAGTGGCTTGGCGCCAAGCAGGGCCCACGGCTGAAGCGGTCATGCGTTGAAAATTGACGTAAGGTTTGAGCTTGGTGTCGAGTACCAAGCCCATTTTTTGTAAATCACCGGCTTTGAGCGCGGGATCTTTGCGCACCATGTCCAGCAATTCGTTGGTGAGTTTTTGCATGAACTCATCGGGCGGCTGTTGGGCCATGGCCCAACCTGACAAGCCCAATGCCATGGACACCATGGTCAAGATATGCTTGAGACGACGAACAGCGGTGACAGACAGTATGTTCATATCCAATAGAGAAGCGTCGGTGGACACCTATTATTGGCCATTTCAAAGACCGTCGTCGCCGTCGTCTTTGTCGTCTGTTTTACGCCGGGTAGCAGCGAGTCTTCGTTGCAAATACGCGTCTCGCACAAATGAATATTTGTCCAACGCCACTTGGTTCAGGCTGGCGTCCATGCCGACAAAACCCGCGCGTTTGTCTACCAATCGCAGGGCCGTGCCTCCGTAACGCAGACCCAATGAATGCACTTCTGTACGCCATAAGTCGTAATAGTTATCGACCGTCCAACCTGCGGTGTCGCGAACCGTGGAAGGGCCCAACAACGGCAGCACCACATACGGCCCGGGCGGCATACCCCAATAGCCCATGGTTTGGCCAAAGTCTGCGTTTTGCCGCTGAATGCCAGCCAGGGTGGCCACATCAAACAAGCCGTAAATACCAAACACCGTGTTGACGGCGACACGCAGCCCTGTTTCGGCAGTTTCCATGGGCTTGGCTTGTAAGCCGTTGTTGACCGTGGACCAGATATCCCTGAGATTGCCGAAAAAATTGTTCACGCCGGTTCGCAAAAAACTGGGCACATGGTTTTTGTAACCCACGGCTACCGGTCGCAACACCTTTTCGTCAACCTTTTCATTGAATTCATCGATGCGTCGGTTGGTGGATTCGAAAGGGTCTTGGGGGTTAGACGCTTTGGTGGATGCGCACGCGGTCAACACCACCGTCAGAAACAGTGTGGCTATTCGCCCATACCGGTGCGCAGGTGGAGAGCTCATTTGCCTCCTGAGTCGGTGCCCGCGTCAGAGGCTTTGTTGTAGAGGAAACGGCTGATCAGGTTTTCCAGCACCACGGCAGATTGGGTCGATTGCACTTTGTCACCCTGGGCCAAATTGGCCATGTCAGAACCCGCTTCAATGCCGATGTATTGCTCGCCAAGCAAACCGCTGGTGAGAATTTTCAAAGAGCTGTCTTTGGGGAATTGGTAACGCACATCCATGGCCAGCACCACTTGGGCCTGAAACGTTTTGTCGTCAAAGCGAATGTCTTGCACACGGCCAACCACCACCCCCGCACTTTTGACGGCCGCTTGTTTTTTCAAACCACCGATGTTGTCAAACAAGGCATGAATTTCGTAGGTTTTTTGCCAGCTGATGGACATCAAGTTCGCCGATTGCATGGCCAGAAACAGCAAGGCTGCGGCGCCTATGACGACCAGCATTCCCACCCAAACATCGGTATTAGAGCGTTGCATTCTCTGGTTCCTTTTTCAAAGCTTGAACATCAATGCGGTGAGGACAAAGTCCAGCGCCAACACAGTCAATGAAGCCATCACCACGGTGCGGGTGGTGGCACGCGCCACACCTTCGGGGGTGGCCTGCGCCTCAAACCCTTGGCGCAGCGCGATGAAACTCACGGTCAGCCCAAACACCACCGTTTTGATGAAGCCATTGCCCACATCGGACCAAACATCGACGCCGTCTTGCATTTGACCCCAAAACGAACCGGCATCGACGCCGATCATCACCACACCCACCAACCAACCACCAATGATGCCCACGGCGCTGAAAACAGTGCCCAAGATCGGCATGACCAACACGCCAGCCCAAAAACGCGGCGCGAGTATGCGTGACACCGGGTCGATGGCCATCATTTCCATGGCGCTGAGTTGCTCGCCGGCTTTCATCAACCCAATTTCGGCGGTGAGCGATGTGCCCGCACGGCCAGTGAACAGCAAGGCCGACACCACCGGTCCCAACTCACGCACCAGGCTCAGCGCCACCAACAAGCCCAAAGCCGAAGCAGAGCCAAATTTTTGCAAGGTGTTGTAGCCCTGCAAAGCCAACACAAAACCCACAAACAATCCTGAAACGGCAATGATGGCCAACGAGTGATTGCCTAAAAAATGCATTTGGTCGCGAACCAAAGAAAACCGCTTCAAACAAGCCGGCCCCAGCCACAGCAATCGAAAGAACAACACAGCAGCATGACCGACATCTGCCAGCCACCGCCGAACCCAAGCACCGATGCCCGCGAGCAAGCGCATCATGGTTGCTTCTCCTGCGGCGCCATGAGTCCGAAATCTTCTCGGGCCTCGGTGGCCGGGTAATGAAAACGCACCGGACCGTCGGGCGCAGCGCTGACAAACTGTTGCACCAATGGATCGGAACTGGCGCGTACTTGGGCCGGTGTACCTTGTGCGGCAATGCGCCCGTTGGCCAAAATCACCACTTGGTCTGCGATGTGAAATGTTTCTTCCAAATCGTGGGACACGACGATGCTGGTCAGACCCAAGGTGTCGTTGAGTTGCCGAATCAAGCGAGCGGCCGTGCCCAGCGAAATCGGGTCGAGGCCTGCAAAAGGCTCGTCATACATCATCAATTCGGGGTCTAACACCATGGCGCGTGCCAAGGCCACTCGCCTGGCCATGCCACCTGAAATTTGGCTGGGCATCAAATCGCGGGCACCGCGCAAACCGACGGCTTGCAATTTCATCAACACTATGTCGCGCACCATCTCGTCCGACAGCGCCGTGTGTTCACGCAATGGAAAGGCCACGTTCTCAAACACACTCATGTCGGTGAACAGCGCGCCAAACTGAAACAACATGCCCATGCGGCGACGGGCTTGGTAGAGCGCATCGCGGTCGGTGGCGCCAATGTCGGTTTGGTCAAACAACACGCGTCCTTGGTTGGCGCGGTACTGTCCGCCGATCAGTCGCAACACCGTGGTTTTGCCACCACCAGAGGCGCCCATGAGCGCTGTGACTTTGCCTTTGGGAACCTGCAAGCTCACGCCTTCGAGCACCGGCCGTTCACCGTAACCGAAATGCACATCCTCGAGTTGGATCAGTGGCGTGTCAACGTGTGGCATGAAACTTGGTGGGTGAAGCCGTTGAGGAGGTGGACGATTCTATGGGGCTGCCAACCGGGGCTTGCCCTGCGACCAGCCACCGGTTAACGCGGCAATTCGCTGTCACCCATCAAAAACTGGTCGATGGCACGGGCGGCTTGGCGGCCTTCGCGAATGGCCCACACCACCAAGGATTGGCCACGGCGCATGTCTCCCGCAGCAAACACCTTGGGCACATTGGTGATGTAACCACTGCCTTCTTCCGTGTGCGCCTTGGCATTGCCGCGCGCGTCTTTGTCCACCCCAAACGCATCCAGTACCGTGGCGACCGGGTTGACAAAGCCCATGGCCAACAGCACCAGATCGGCACGGTGGATTTTTTCTGTGCCAGGAATTTCTGTGAGCTTGCCGTCTTTCATTTCGACATGCACGGTTTTCAAACCCGTGAGCTTGCCGTTTTCGCCCATGAACTCTTTGGTGGAGATGGCGAACTCGCGCTCGCAACCTTCTTCGTGGCTGGAACTGGTGCGGAGTTTGAGCGGCCAATAAGGCCAGACCAAAGGTTTGTCTTCGTGCTCGGGGGGTTGCGGCATGACTTCAAACTGGGTCACATGCGCGGCCCCGTGTCTGTTGGAGGTGCCCACGCAATCCGAACCGGTGTCGCCACCGCCAATCACAATCACGTGTTTGCCGTCGGCGCGCAATTGGCCTTTCAAACTGTCGCCGGCATTGACTTTGTTTTGCTGCGGCAAAAATTCCATGGCGAAATGCACGCCTTGCAAATCACGCCCGGGCACTGGTAAGTCACGCGATTGCTCTGAACCGCCGGTGAGCAACACGGCGTCAAATTCTTTTTTGAGCTGATCGGCGGTGATGGTTTCGTTCGCCCAATTGGTGACCTTGCTGTCTTTGGGCCATGCACCGACCAATACGCCGGTTTTGAACACCACGCCTTCGGCCTGCATTTGTTCAACGCGGCGGTCGATATGGGTTTTCTCCATTTTGAAGTCGGGAATGCCATAGCGCAACAAACCACCGACGCGGTCATTTTTTTCATACACCGTGACCGAATGACCGGCACGCGCCAGTTGTTGCGCCGCGGCCAAACCCGCGGGGCCAGAGCCCACCACCGCCACTTTTTTGCCCGTCTTTTTCGCAGGCGGCAAAGGTTTGACCCATCCTTCGGACCAACCTTTGTCGATGATGGCGTGCTCAATCGATTTGATACCGACCGGGTCATCGTTGACATTCAAGGTGCAAGCGGCCTCGCAAGGCGCGGGGCAAATGCGGCCTGTGAATTCAGGGAAGTTGTTGGTGCTGTGCAAAACCGTCAGCGCGTTTTGCCAATCGTTGTTGAACACCAAATCGTTGAAATCGGGAATGATGTTGTTGACGGGACAACCGCTGTTGCAAAACGGGGTGCCGCAATCCATGCAACGCGCACTCTGCGTCATGGCTTGCTCAGGGCTCAAGCCGATAACAAATTCTTTGTAATTCTTCAAACGCTCGGTGACAGGCTTGTAGCCTTCTTCGATACGCTCGAACTCCATGAATCCTGTGATTTTTCCCATGATGTGTGTCCTGTGAATTGGGCTTATGGCTTAACAGCGGTTTTTTTGGCTTTGGCGGGTGCAGACGATGTGGTGTCCGACGTCGCGGCCATGTCACCCAAAGCGCGCTTGTATTCGTTCGGGAAGACTTTGACAAACTTGGTGCGGGCCTCTTGCCAGTTGTCCAACAACGCGCGGGCACGCTTGGAACCGGTCCAACGGTGGTGGTCTTCCAACAATTTTTTCAACTGCACTTCGTCGGATTGACCGCGGTGCCACAAGGCTTTGGACACGTTATCGGCTTGTTCTTTTTCCGACAAAACTTTTTCCAAGCTCACCATGGCGGTGTTACAGCGCTGGGCAAATTCGCCGTCTTCGTCGTACACATAAGCAATGCCGCCACTCATACCCGCTGCGAAATTGCGGCCTGTGCTGCCAAGCACGGCGACAGTGCCGCCGGTCATGTATTCGCAACCATGGTCGCCTGTGCCTTCCACCACCGCGGTGGCTCCTGACAAACGAACGGCAAAGCGTTCGCCTGCGACGCCACTGAAGAATGCTTCTCCACTGGTTGCGCCGTAAAGCACGGTGTTGCCCACGATGATGTTGCTGGTGGCTTCCCCCCTGAAATCGATGCTGGGGCGCACCACCACGCGGCCACCGGACAAACCTTTGCCGGTGTGAGTCGTTGGCGTCGCCAATCACATACAAGGTAATGCCTTTGGCCAAAAACGCGCCAAACGATTGACCACCGGTACCCTCGAGCTGAATGCGCAAGGTGTCGTCCGGCAAGCCTTCAGGACGCACTTGGGTCAACGCACCCGACAACATCGCACCGACGGATCGGTTGACATTGCGCGCCACTTCCATGAACTGGACTTTCTCGCCTTTGTCGATGGCTGCACGGCTTTTTTCAATCAGCACTTTGTCCAAGGCTTTTTCCAGCCCATGGTCTTGGGTCGCTACATGGAACAGCGGTGTGCCTGCAGGCACTGGCGGTTGCGCCAACAAACGTGTGAAATCCAAACCACGGGCTTTCCAATGCTCGACGCCTTTTTTCATGTCGAGCAAATCGGAGCGACCGATCATGTCGTCGAATTTGGCAATACCCAATTGCGCCATGATGTGGCGCACTTCTTCGGCGAGGAAGAAAAAGTAGTTGACCACATGCTCGGGCTTGCCTGCGAATTTTTTCCGCAACACGGGGTCTTGCGTGGCGACGCCAACGGGGCAAGTGTTCAAGTGGCATTTGCGCATCATGATGCAGCCTTCAACCACCAACGGCGCGGTGGCAAAACCAAATTCGTCTGCACCCAACAATGCACCGATCGCCACATCGCGACCGGTTTTCATTTGGCCATCGGTTTGCACCCGAATGCGCCCGCGCAAGCCGTTCAACACCAAGGTTTGTTGCGTTTCGGCCAGGCCAATTTCCCATGGGCTGCCCGCGTGTTTGATGGAAGACCAGGGTGACGCGCCAGTGCCGCCATCGTGGCCGGCAATCACCACATGGTCGGCCTTGCATTTGGCCACGCCTGCGGCCACCGTACCGACACCGACTTCAGACACCAGCTTCACGCTGACATCTGCATGCGGCGCGACATTTTTCAGGTCGTGAATCAATTGCGCCAAATCTTCGATGGAATAAATATCGTGGTGCGGCGGCGGTGAAATCAAACCCACACCCGGTACCGAATAACGCAAAAACCCGATGTACTCAGACACCTTGCCGCCGGGCAATTGGCCGCCTTCGCCGGGCTTGGCACCTTGCGCCATCTTGATTTGGATTTGGTCTGCACTGGACAGGTATTCGGCGGTCACCCCAAAACGGCCAGAAGCAACTTGCTTGATTTTGGAACGCAATGAATCGCCCGCCAGCAATGGCATGTCGACCTCGACTTGCTTGTCCCCGATCACACTTTTGAGCGATGCGCCTTGTTGAATGGCGATGCCTTTGAGTTCGTTGCGGTAACGCGCCGGGTCTTCACCGCCCTCGCCGGTGTTGCTTTTGCCGCCGATGCGGTTCATGGCCACCGCCAAGGTGGCGTGGGCTTCGGTGCTGATGGAACCGAGTGACATGGCGCCCGTGGCGAATCGTTTGACGATCTCGGTCGCGGGCTCGACCTGGTCAATCGGTATGGCTTTGCTCGGATCGATTTTGAATTCCATCCAGAAAATGCATCGGAGGCCCACAATCTAATTGCTGGACTTGTCCCCTTCCTTAAAGATACTGGAAATATGTTTCACCTTAGGATGTTCAACCCTGATGCACTAAACAGGCAAGCGAAAGCCAAATGGAATGCCATCACTAGAGAAGCGGACTCTGAAACCGACATGGAGTTAACAAACCTTTTGGCCGAAGATGATGATCTAAACTTTACCAACGAACCAACGCTTGAAAAAGAAATCAATCAGGCAACAATGGAGAATGAGCCAGTAGTTACTATGAATATTCCAGAATTCCCCTCGGAATAATTACCATCAATGGCTCAAGAATCGGATTCTATTTCAACCTTCCACCCAAAAAAAGTGATAAACTTGACGGAGGAAAAAGAACTAGATATAGAAATGGAACAAACACAGCCGAAACCAGATATGCCAGCCAGCATCC
>JALRAA010000429.1:324-1325 GCA_023262645.1 Burkholderiaceae bacterium | reverse complement strand
AATCTTATTAAGATTATTTTGAATAGTCTCTTTATTTAGATTCCTATCTTTTATCAAAGATGTATTTGGTGTATGTTTTTCAGCCAAATAATTGTATCTTTTTTCAAGGTCTCTAAGTGGATTAAGTTTAATACTTATTTCTTTACCATCAATATTTTTACCAACATACATACTACTTGAAAGTTTTTGTGTTGGTGTCGAAAGTACCTTTTGTAATTGTTTACGGATTTCAGGAACAAGTTCCTTAATATTAACCATTTGTCTTACAATGGGATTGTAGCAATCCGCATCAAAAATACTTTCAGAAATCACATTATTTCTATAAGAAATAAGAAATTTAAAATAGTTTTTACTCATTTTGTTTTCTCTTTAATCAAATATGCAAGTTTTTTTTGTAAAAATCCTTTTCTCTGATGATTACAGGATAAAAAGGTTCGTGAAATCTAATAAAATCGGCATTAAAATTTTCAAGATAGCCATCCTCTGACATCATCTTTAATAAATTTTCTTCACCTCTTCCATTTGGGTCTAAAGGTTCTTCGGCTACAAGTGCTAATTCTGCCATAGCCTCTTTAGTAAGAAAAGGTTCAAGTAAATTAATTATTTTGTAATTTAATTTATATTGTTCTAAACCTACCTTACCAAATGTTTTGAAAATACCTTCAGTAATATTTTCAAGAACCTTAAGAGGTTTCTTTTTATTGGCGATTCGTTCTTCATTTATATATCTAGCTTCTCTAATAATTGTTGCAGCTTTAACTTTTTCAGTTTGAATTTTGGGAAAGTGTTTGATAAGAGTGTTTTCGCCCAAACCATCAATACCACTAATATTATCAGAATCATCCCCACACATAGTTTTAATAACTGTAAGATTAGAGTAATGATGCTTGAAAAGAAGGTAGTAATTTTTTTTTGTAACATTCTGTTTTAAATTGGCAATGTAAACAGAGACATTATCATACTCCAAAAGTTGACAAATATCCCTATCATTAGTGTAAATA
>JALRAA010000429.1:0-263 GCA_023262645.1 Burkholderiaceae bacterium | reverse complement strand
CATCTGATTCGATTTGGTCAACTTGTACTTGTCGAATAAATAACTCTTCAAGATAATTTTTTACCCTAATCATTTGCCAAAGATATGAATCTTTTTCCTGTTGTTGTTTTTTAATCTCAGCAGGAGTTAAATCAATCTTTTTATACCAATCCTTACTTTCACGATTTGCTTTATACTCTCTATAAATATCATACCTAAGTTTTCCCCCATTCTCTCCATCCCAAAACACAACAACTTTGTTAATGTTTTGGGAACGGATGAGA
>JALRAA010000428.1 GCA_023262645.1 Burkholderiaceae bacterium | reverse complement strand
GCCTAAAAATGACCGATTTAACTGTCCCAAGGCTTCAATGTTTCACCGCGACAGCGGGCACATCTTCTACTTTGGCAGCGGGAGGAACTTCCACCTCTTCTTCAGGCAATGGCGTTGGCATGTGCTCCAAGGCAATTTCCAAGACTTTGTCCAACCAACGCACCGGCACGATCTCGAGGTTGGCTTTGACGTTGTCAGGAATTTCCTGCAAATCTTTGATGTTTTCTTCTGGAATCAGCACGGTTTTGATGCCGCCACGCAATGCGGCAAGCAATTTTTCTTTCAAACCGCCGATCGCTGTGACTTCGCCACGCAGCGTGATTTCGCCGGTCATGGCCACATCACTGCGCACGGGTATGCCGGTCAGCGCGGACACCATCGCCAAGGTCATGGCGGCGCCTGCGCTGGGTCCATCCTTGGGCGTAGCGCCGTCTGGCACGTGAATATGGATGTCTTTCTTTTCAAAGTCTGCGGGTTTGATGCCCAAGGACAAAGCTCTGCTGCGTACAACGGTGCGAGCAGCTTCGACCGACTCTTTCATCACATCACCCAATGAACCGGTGCGCGTGATGGCGCCTTTGCCGGGCATGGTGGCAGCTTCGATGGTGAGCAAATCGCCACCGACCTCGGTCCACGCCAACCCCACCACTTGTCCCACTTGGTTTTGCTGCTCTGCGCGGCCATAGGTGTATTTGCGAACGCTCAAAAAATCGTTCAAATTCTCGGCGTTGACCAAGACTTTGGGCGTGAGCGACTTGAGCAGCAAGGCTTTGACCACTTTGCGACAAATTTTGGAGATTTCCCTCTCTAACGAGCGCACCCCGGCTTCGCGTGTGTAGTAGCGAACGATGTCGCGCACGGCAGACTCGTCGATCAACAGTTCTTCTTCCTTGATACCGTTGTTTTTCAATTGCTTGGGAATCAGGTAGCGCAAAGCGATGTTGATTTTTTCGTCTTCTGTGTAACCCGATAAACGAATGACTTCCATGCGGTCCAACAGCGCAGGTGGAATATTCATGGAGTTGGATGTGGCGACAAACATCACATCGCTCAGGTCGAAATCGACCTCCACGTAATGGTCGTTGAAGGTGTTGTTTTGCTCGGGGTCCAGCACTTCAAGCAATGCGCTGGAGGGGTCACCCCGAAAATCCGAACCCAACTTGTCAATTTCATCGAGCAAAAACAGCGGGTTGCGTGTGTTGACTTTCGTCAGGTTTTGCATGACCTTACCGGGCAGTAACAAAATATTTTTATCCGAAATGATATGTTCCTGCCAATTCATAAATACAAATATAATTATATTTTTGTTTCAAAATACGTGTTTTTAGCTTTTAAGGTTACCCGTT
>JALRAA010000427.1 GCA_023262645.1 Burkholderiaceae bacterium | reverse complement strand
AGTACTATGAAAGCTGGTGTTGAAACAACTATTAAAAAGTACGTGCCTCAAATTGAAACAGTAGAAAACGTAGCATAAAAAGGCTATTATGATATAAATCATATTTCTACAGTTGGCAAGTTTGTTACTTTGTATTTCAAAATTTAAAACATGATTCAAACAGATATATTAATTATAGGTGCGGGTCCAACAGGACTTTTCGCCGTTTTCGAAGCCGGACTTTTACAGTTAAAATGTCATATTATTGATGCTTTGCCACAACCAGGCGGACAATTAGCAGAGTTATATCCCAAAAAACCAATCTTCGATATTCCAGGTTATCCTGAAGTTTTAGCAGGTGATTTGGTAACTAATTTAATGGAGCAAATCAAACAATTTCAACCTGGATTTACATTAGCTGAAACAGCTGAAACCATTGATAAATTAGATGACGGAACTTTTATTGTTACCACTAATAAAGGGACAAAACATCACGCAAAGGCAGTTGCAATTGCGGGTGGATTAGGAACATTTGAACCAAGAAAACCAGCAATTGAAAATATTTCTTTCTATGAAGAAAAAGGAGTTGAGTATTTTGTAAAGGACCCAGAATTATTCCGTGATAAAGAAATAGTTATAGCAGGTGGAGGAGATTCAGCATTAGATTGGAGTATATTTCTTTCCAATGTTGCAAAAAAAGTAACACTTGTACATAGAAGAAATGAGTTTAGAGGTGCTTTAGATTCTGTTGAAAAAGTACAAGAATTAAAAAAAGAAGGAAAAATTAATTTAATTACTCCAGCAGAAGTAGTCGGAATTCAAGGAATAAATAATGTTGAGAGCATTACTTTAGATAGAGATGGTGTTTTAGAGCAATTTAAAACCGATTATTTCATTCCATTATTTGGCTTAACACCTAAGTTAGGAGCAATTGCTAACTGGGGATTAGAAATCGAAAAGAACGCGATCAAAGTAAATAACGCTTTAGATTATCAAACCAATATCGACGGTATTTATGCTATTGGTGACGTAAATACTTATCCAGGAAAATTAAAGTTAATTTTATGTGGATTCCACGAAGCGACTTTAATGTGTCAAAGTGTGTACAACAGAATCAATCCAGGAAAACGTTATGTGTTGAAATATACTACCGTTTCAGGAGTAGATGGTTTTGATGGAACAAGAAAAGAAGCCGAAAAAGCGGTTGTAAAATCAATTGATTAAAAATATAGTTATTAGTAGTTAGGAAATAGGATTTAGTACAGAACGAATTGTTCAGCCTCGCCCCCTTCGCGCACGTCGATCGTCTCGCCGCAGCACAGTATGATCTGCAGACCGGCCTCAAGCGCGCTTGCTATCTTTTCATTGATCACCC
>JALRAA010000426.1 GCA_023262645.1 Burkholderiaceae bacterium | reverse complement strand
AAAGAATTGCGCGACATCATTGCCATTTTGGGCATGGACGAACTGGCCCCCGAAGACAAACTGGCCGTGGCCCGCGCCCGCAAGATCCAGCGATTCCTGAGCCAGCCCTTCCACGTGGCTGAGGTGTTCACCGGTTCACCCGGAAAATACGTCACCTTGGCTGAAACCATTCGCGGCTTCAAAATGATCGTTGCAGGCGAATGCGACCACATGCCTGAGCAAGCGTTCTACATGGTCGGCACCATCGACGAGGCCATTGAAAAGGCCAAGAAAATTTAATACGGGCTGCATTAGCACCTGACAAGGAAGCCCCATGAAAACCATGCAAGTTGATGTGGTCAGTGCTGAAGAGCTGATTTATTCTGGGCTCGCCACCTTTGTGGCGTTGCCCGGAGAAGTGGGCGAACTCGGCATCTACCCGCGCCACACACCGCTGATCTCGCGCATCCGTGCCGGTTCT
Organism: Burkholderiaceae bacterium; assembly: GCA_023262645.1. Classification (GTDB taxonomy): domain Bacteria; phylum Pseudomonadota; class Gammaproteobacteria; order Burkholderiales; family Burkholderiaceae_C; genus Limnohabitans. The sequence continues at coordinate 905 of JALRAA010000426.1, read as the reverse complement.
GTGCGCATCCACAAACCCGATGGCGAAGAAGAATTCGTGTTCGTCGCTGGCGGTATTTTGGAAGTGCAACCCGACTCGGTCACCGTCTTGTCTGACACCGCGGTTCGTGGCAAAGACCTGGACGAAGAGCGTGCCAATGCCGCCAAAAAAGCCGCAGAGGAGCATTTGAAAAACGCCAAATCCAGCGTCGATATCGCCACTGCCCAAACCGAACTTGCCATTTTTGCGGCACAGTTGACTGCGCTGCGCAAGTTCCGCAAACAAAAATAAAACCTTGACCAAGGCCAAGCTTCGGGCAGCCACCGTGGGCGGTTCCGCCGATGAGATAGAAGCCGCTTTTTACCAAGCTTTGCAAACCGGCGACATAGACCGCTTGATGGCATGCTGGTCAGACGATGAAGAAGTGGTGTGTGTTCACCCTGGCGGTCCGCGCTTGGTGGGCCTTGAGAATATCCGCCAGTCCTTTGAAACGATGTTCAGCAACGGCACGATTGCCGCTTACCCAGAACATGTGCGCAAGGTAGAAACCGTCACCAGTGCCATGCACAACTTGGTCGAGCGCATTGAGCTCTCCATGCCAGACGGGCCTCAACTGGCCTTTGTGCTGACCACCAATGTGTATGTCCGAACAGCACAGGGGTGGCGCATGGTGGCACACCATGCCAGCCCTGGTACCGCGCAAGAAATCCATGCGCGGGCGGATGCTTTGCCTCCCGTGTTGCATTGATTCAGCGTCGAAGGGCGCAGACAAGAAAGCCGATATGGACGACTTGGTCAAACAAGCCATGCAGAAGTGGCCAAACGTGCCGCATTGCTATGGATGGCTTGGCTTGGACCAGCGCGGAGACTGGTACATGCGAGACGACCAAACCCAATCGCAAGGCAGTTTTGCGAAAGCTAAGGGA
>JALRAA010000425.1 GCA_023262645.1 Burkholderiaceae bacterium | reverse complement strand
CCATGCACAGATTCAGTTTGGGTAAACGTTGCTGAATACATTGCGGCGAGACTGCGAGCGTTGGCAATGCCGTTTGCACCAGGAACCTCGGCGGCATGCATGTCAGTGCGATTGAAACCGCCTTTCACATTGAGCGCGCCGTTCAATGTCAGCGCTTGGGCCAGATAAGCATTTGGCACTTGTGCCGGTGCGGCAGGTGGCGCATCGGTTGCGCTTCGAGGCCAACCTGTGTTTATTGGGGACACACGTGGTTCATGTTGAGATGGAAGTCCCACATAAATTTCGCCACCAAGCGGATTGGCAATTTCTTCTGCGATGAACCGACCAATGTTGCGGCCATCCACGCGACGCACCAACTCCCCCGCCAACCAACCAAAGGTGATGGCGTGATAGCCGTGAGTTGAACCCACCGGAAACAGCGGCGGCGTGTCGGCTAATCGAGCCACCATGGTGTTCCAGTCGAGCACCTCTTCGTACTTCAAGTCGCCAACCACGGTGTACAAACCGGCCTGATGCGACAGCAATTGGGCAACAGTTACGTGCTCTTTTCCGTGTGCAGCAAACTCTGGCCAGAACAGCGAAACGGGCTCTTCATACGACAACAGGCCACGCTCCACACACATGGCAACGGCTGTTGCCACTACTCCTTTCGTGGTGCTGAACACCAGTTGCAAGGTGTCCAGTGTGTACGGCTGCGTTGCTTCTTTATCGAAATAGCCGCCCGCAAGGTCGACTACGCATTTGCCTTTGTGGAATACCGAAACACCCGCGCCGATGTCTTCACGACTGTCGATGTTGTGGGTAAATGCGTCAGCGACTGCTTGCCAGCCTGGCGCAACAAAGCCGTCAATCGGCACAATCAGCGAATGTCATCAATGAGGCTGCGTAGCAATTCAATTTGCTGCACTGCATCTGGGCCAATTGGGTTTACCTGCAACACCGTGACGCCAGCCTCTTTGTATGCAGCCAAACGTTCTTTGATGAAACTCTTTGGACCCACCAAGTGCGAGTTCAGCAACCAGTCAGATGGCACCTTTGCCGCTGCCTCTTGCTTCTTGCCGTCGAGATACAAGTCTTGAATTTCGACAGCTTCTTGTTCGTAGCCATACGCCTTGCAAATGTCTTTGTAAAAGTTTTTGACACGCGCTCCCATGCCACCCACGTACAACGCAGTGCTTGGTCGAGCAAAATCCAATACTTTTTGTTGATCTTCGCCAGTCAGCGATTCATCGATGGCAAGAATTCCACCTGCCTGAATGTCCATCATTCCTCGTGATGCATCTCGCTTGGCATAACCAGCCTTCAGTGCATCGCCCCACACGTTTTGGAACTTTTCTGGGTAGAAGAAAATTGGCATCCAACCATC
>JALRAA010000424.1 GCA_023262645.1 Burkholderiaceae bacterium | reverse complement strand
CAGCTTGAAATAGTCCGAAATGATTTTCCATTTGCCGTCTTGAATTTGCGACAAGCGCGAACGGTTGGAACTCAAATGTTGGGTCGGTGTGTACTTGCCTTCCGGGCTGCCAAACATGTCGGGAGGTATGGTGAGGGTGTCCATGGCCTTGATGAAATTGTCGGTGGTTAGATTGGCGCCGGTTTTTTGCGCACCACGGATGAACGTGTCAACAATCATGTAACCGTAAACGGAAAAGACTGTGGGGTCATCGCCAAATTTGGTTTTGTATTTGTTGGCCCAAAACGCAATGGGTTTGGAGGCTTCATCCAAGTACGGATGCGGAACGGTCATGGTGGCGTACATACCGTCCATGGCCTTGCCGCCTAATTTGTGGATCAAGTCGGTATACGCGGCGCTCGAACCGATGAACAACGGGTTAAAGCCGGTTTTGCGGGATTCTGCAATGGTGCCTACGGTTTCGCGAATGATGGTGCCCAACACCACCAATTCACAACCCGCCGATTTCATGCGCGCGACTTGCGAGGAAAAATCGGTGGCACCACGTTTGTAAGTGGTTTTTTCAGTGAATTCCAAATTGACGGTCTTCAAACCCGCTTCAGCGCCTCGCAATACTTCCAAACCAAATTCGTCGTCTTGGTGAATGGCGCAAACCTTGGTGAGTTTCTTTTCCTTGACCAGGCTGGGCACTGCTGCCCGCATCTGGTCAAAGTAAGTGGCAGCGAACGCATATTTCAATCGATTGAAAGGTTCGTACATTTCGCGCGCTGCGGTCACGGGCAAAAAGTTGATGACGTTCTTTTCAAATTGCACCGGCATGGCGGCATTGTTTTGGGCCGTGCCGATGTGCCCGGCCATGATGAAAATTTTGTCTTGGTTGACGAGTTTTTGGGCCGCCAGCACCGCGCGTTTTGGGTCATAACCCGAGTCTTCGGTCAACAGCTTCAATTTGCGGCCATGGATACTGCCTTGTTCGTTGAGCTCGTCAATGCGCAGTTGCATGCCGTTTCGCACGGCCTTGCCATATCCGGCGAGCGGGCCTGACAAATCTTGGATCGTGCCAATCAGAATTTGGTCTTTGCTGACGCCTTGCTGTTGCGCCCAAACGGGCAACAAGCCAAGTGCCAAAACAAGACTGAGCAGCGGTTTTTTCATGTTGTGGTCTCCTGTGAACCAAAGGTCAATGGGTGGATGAGGAATACATCGAATCGATCAAATCTTTGTATTTGTTTTCAACAAACTTTCGCTTGAGTTTCATGGTCGGTGTCAACTCATCGTCCTCGGCTGTCAATTGGGTGTCGAGCAAACGGAATTGCTTGATTTGCTCAACCCGGGCGAACTTGGTGTTCACCTTGTCAATCTCCGCTTGT
>JALRAA010000423.1 GCA_023262645.1 Burkholderiaceae bacterium | reverse complement strand
CACCAAAGCCACCGGTTTGACTTTGGACCTGACTGGCAAAGGTTTGGGACTTCGTTCTAACCGTTATTCCATGTTGGTCAAAAACGGCAAAGTTCAAACTTTGAACATTGAGGGTCCCGGTAAATTTGAAGTCAGTGACGCCGACACCCTGTTGTCGCAAGTCAAGCACTGAATTTATCCATAGGCTGTGAAAGTGCACGCCTGAAACGGGTCAATGATTAGCCCGGGGCGGCACCCTCAAGCCGTTGACTTCACTGCCATGTGAAGCCTTGCGCCAGTTGTAATCCCAGATAAACCATCAGAGCGCAAACAGCGCATACCAACAATCCCAGCAGTCGATGACGCCATCGGTCTTGGCTGGCTGGCGCCTCGAGTGGCTGCCATTGAAAGCCATTGAACATGGGCTTGACCAAGCGTCGTTGATGAATCCGCTCGTGGTAGGTGATGGCCAGCAAATGCAAAGCCACCAAAAACAACAACACCCATTTGCCGATCTCCGCGTGATATAGCGTGGCCTTGGCCACCCAAGTGTTGCTCAGCAATGCGGCCAACGGTCCGCTAAAACCCGCGTCGTCATCACTCGCCATGCCACTGACAATTTGCAAGCCGATGAACAACAACATGGCGAACACAGACAGACTGCCCAGTGGGTTGTGCCCAGGAAGAGTCCATGAAGAAGGTTGTCGCAGGTAGTTCAAATATTGGCGCCACGTGAAAAGCATCTGGGCAAATCGGGACCAATGCCCACCCACAACACCCCAGAGCAAACGAAACAGCCACAACGCGGCCAGTGCATAGCCACAATTGGCATGCCAGACCATGTTTTCAAACACCAGCACGCTCAGCACTGCACCCAGCATCAGCAACACCAGCGCCCAGTGAAACAGGCGGGTGGGCAAATCCCATACTTTGATCAAGTAAGCCATGGTGGTTCAAAAGAGGGTGACAGACACCAGATGGTATGCGAGCAGTGTGCAAAAACGAACGGTCTGGTTTATATTGCGGAAAACTTCACTGGGAAAACAGCCATGAAATACCTTCTCGCCTCCGTCTCCATTCTTTTAGCTGGTATGACCTTGCCAGCGCAAGCGCAGTTTGCCAAAGCCGAAGACGCCATCAAATACCGCCAAAGTGCGCTGTTTGTCATGGGTCAGCATTTCAGCCGACTGGCTGCCATGGCGCAGGGAAAAATCCCATTCGATGCCAAAGCGGCTGCTGACAATGCTGCGGTTGTCGAGTCGATGTCCAAGCTGCCATGGGCGGCGTTTGGCGAGGGCACTGACCAAGGGGGCAACACCAAAGCCAAGCCAGAAATTTGGTCAGACAACGCCAAATTCAAAGAAGCAGCGGACAAAATGATGGCTGAAGTGG
>JALRAA010000422.1 GCA_023262645.1 Burkholderiaceae bacterium | reverse complement strand
TGCTGTTGGCTTGGGTACTGGTGCGCTATACATTTTTTGGAAAGAAAGTGGTCGACGCATTGATCGATTTACCGTTTGCCTTGCCGACCGCCGTGGCGGGTATTTCACTCACTGCTTTGTTGGCTGGAAACGGTTGGATCGGGCAGTATTTAGAGCCTATGGGTATTCAGTTGGCATTCAACCGAAACGGTATTTTGATTGCCTTGATTTTCATTGGCTTGCCTTTTGTGGTGCGTACGGTTCAACCCATATTAGAAGACGTGGAAAAAGAATTGGAAGAAGCGGCCACATGTTTGGGTGCCACGCGTTGGCAAACTTTCAGCCGTGTGATTTTTCCAACCTTGGCACCTGCATTGTTGACGGGTTTCGCCATGGCATTTGCACGAGCTATTGGCGAATACGGGTCTGTCATATTCATTGCAGGAAATATGCCCATGGTGTCAGAAATCACGCCGCTCATCATCATCAGCAAGTTGGAACAATATGACTATGCCGGTGCCACCGCCGTGGCATTGGTCATGCTTTGTGCGGCGTTTGTCATGTTATTGCTGATCAATGGTTTGCAGGCATGGCAGCGCTCCAGATCGGGGGCGGCAACATGAGTTCGGTACAACACACGAAGCCCGAGCATTCTGCACACAGCACAGGCGAGCCTTTGTGGCTTCAGCGCATACTGATTACCGCGGCTTTGGTATTTGTGGGCTTGTTTTTGGTGCTGCCTTTGGCTGCAGTGTTCACCGAAGCCCTGCGAAAAGGACATGAAGCGTTTTTCAGTTCGTTTCAAGAACCTGATGCTTTGTCTGCGATCAAATTGACTTTGTTGATCACCGCCATCTCAGTGCCATTGAATTTGGTGTTTGGAGTCAGCGCCGCATGGGCGATCGCCAAATTCGAATTCCGAGGCAAAGCCTTGCTAACCACGTTGGTTGATCTTCCTTTTTCTGTATCGCCAGTTGTCGCCGGCTTGATTTATGTCTTGGTTTTTGGTGCGCAAGGTTGGTTGGGGCCGTGGTTGCAAGCGCACGACATCAAAATCATTTTTGCCGTACCGGGCATGGTATTGGCAACCGTCTTTGTGACTTTTCCTTTTGTGGCGCGGGAACTCATTCCGCTGATGCAAGCGCAGGGCAACGAAGAAGAGCAGGCAGCCATGGTGCTCGGTGCCAATGGATGGCAAATATTTTGGCGGGTGACATTGCCCAACATCAAATGGGGATTGTTGTATGGCGTTATTTTGTGCAATGCCCGCGCCATGGGTGAGTTCGGTGCAGTTTCAGTCGTCTCTGGCCACATCCGCGGCGAAACCAACACCATGCCTCTGCAAGTTGAAATTCTCTATAACGAATACAACTTTGCCGCCGCATTTTCTGTTGCATCACTGCTT
>JALRAA010000421.1 GCA_023262645.1 Burkholderiaceae bacterium | reverse complement strand
GATGCATTGCCCTTGCCCAAAAAACCCAAATTCATGGGAAAAGCATCGGCCGCTTGCAACATGCGCTCCAAGTTCCAAGGGCCGGGCGTGCAAGTGGTGGCAAATGTGCCGGTCGCTGGACCGGTTCCGCCACCCAGCATGGTGGTCACGCCACTGGCCAAGGCTTCTTCGATTTGTTGGGGTGCAATGAAATGGATATGGGTGTCGATCGCACCGGCCGTGACGACCATGCCTTCGCAAGAAATGATTTCTGTGCCCGGCCCAATCACGATATCGACACCGGGTTGTGTGTCGGGGTTGCCTGCTTTGCCGATGGCAGCGATGCGCGAATTTTTGATGCCAATGTCGGCTTTGACAATGCCCCAGTGGTCGATGATCAGCGCGTTGGTCAGCACCGCATCCATGGCGCCACCGGCTTGCGCACCTGTGCCCAAAGGACCGTTGCGTGTGCGTTGCGACTGCGCCATGCCGTCGCGAATCGTCTTGCCGCCGCCAAATTTCACTTCTTCGCCGTAACCCCCTGCGCGCAAGGTGTAGTCGTCTTCGACTTGGATGATCAGATCGGTGTCTGCCAACCGAACCCTGTCGCCGACGGTCGGGCCATACATTTCGGCATAAGCGCGTTTTTCAATCTGTGCCATCAGTGGTTGCCTTTCAATGCGCCTTGTACATCGCCGCGAAAACCATAAATCTGTCTGTCACCTGCATAGTCCACCAACTCAACCGTGCGTTCTTGTCCGGGTTCAAACCGAACGGCAGTGCCCGAGGCAATGTTCAAGCGCATGCCGTGGGCGAGTGCGCGGTCGAAATGCAAGCTGTGGTTGGTTTCAGCAAAGTGATAGTGCGAGCCGACTTGTATGGGTCGGTCACCGGTGTTTTTGACCAACAGACTGCAAGTGCGTCTGCCGGTGTTCAGAGGGTGGTGACCTTCATCGATCAGCCATTCGCCCGGAATCAGTCGGCTCATTTGCGGCCTTCCCACCAAATGCCTGCGAGCACCACGACCAACACCAACAGCCCCATGAAATCAGAAGCGTGCGAATGGGGCGAAGCCTCGCCGTGGCCGGGATGCGCCATGGCTTGGGCGGCTGCGAGCAAAGCCAAAGAGGTCAACAGCTTCAACATGTGGGGGTCCTTTGAAAAAGTACGGTGTTCAAACAATGGGTTGGTGGACGGTGACGAGCTTGGTGCCGTCGGGAAACGTGGCTTCGACTTGGATGTCGGGGATCATTTCTGCAATGCCTTCCATCACATCGGCGCGGGTGAGTATGTTGCGTCCTTCGCTCATCAATTGCGCCACGGTCTTGCCATCGCGCGCGCCTTCCATGACAGCCGCACTGATGAAGGCCACCGCCTCCGGGTAATTGAGTTTCAAACCTCTGGCTTTGCGCCGCT
>JALRAA010000420.1 GCA_023262645.1 Burkholderiaceae bacterium | reverse complement strand
CACACTCCAACAACCACAGACCCACATACTGATCACAGTCAACCATGGGCGCCATGGTCGCGAAATGCTCTGCTGATCCGAACCATGGTGTAAACCTGAAGTCATGGCAATTCCTGGTTGATGGCGGCATCCGACCAAGCCGGTTTTCCGGGGGCATAGCGTTGTCGCATCCATTTCACCAATGACACGATTTGTGCTCGGCTCAAACTGTTTGCAAACGCAGGCATAAAACCTATTTGTCGCGAGGCGGGTTGTTGCACGCCATGCAAAATTACCTTCACCAAATTTGCTGGGGTGTCGCTGTGCAAATTGCTGTTGAGTGCCAAGGGTTGGTTCACCCCCAACAACTGCGGCCCATCGCCTTCGTGGTGGCAGGCACCACAACTGCCCGCGAATTGACGGGCCGCGACATCCGGCAGTGGTGCTTTTTCTGCGGCTTGCGTCACCACGGCGATGGCGCGTGCACCGAAGTCGGCATCGTCCAATGCGGCGGCATTGGGATTCAACGACGCCAAATACACCGACATGGCTTTCACATCATCATCTGACACGGTTTGCAAATTGCGCACCACCTGTGCCATCGGGCCACTGGCCGTGCCATGAAAGCCGCTGAACCCATGGCGCAGGTAATTGAAAAAATCTTGCGCACGCCACGGCATCGGCGATGCGTTGAACCCGGTCAAGGCTGGGGCTTGCCAACCGTCGACAAACGCGCCTTGCATATAAGCGGTGTTTTTTTGCTCCGCACCCATCAGGTTGCGCGGTGTATGACAAGCGCCGCAATGCGCCACCCCATTCACCAAATATTCGCCTCGGTTCCAGAGTGCACTTTGGCTGCTGTCGTAGCGCTCTTGGCGGTCTTGGTGAAACATGCCGTTCCAGACCGACAGCAACGGGCGCCAGTTCAAACCGCCCCACATTTCAGCAGCCGGTGTGTGGTTCACCACCGGCGGTTGCGACATCATCCAAGCGTAGAGCGCTGTCATGTCTTCATCGCTCAAACGCGCGAACGAGGTGAAGGGAAACACGGGGTACAAGGCATGGCCGTCTTGCGAAATACCTTCACGCATCGCGCGTGCAAACGCTTGGTAAGACCATGAACCCATGCCGGTCTCGGGGTCGGGGCTGAGGTTGGTGCTGTACACCGTGCCATACGGTGTGACAAAAGGCTTGCCGCCCGCCATGGGCATGCCTTGGTCTGCGGTGTGGCAACTGACGCAATTGCCCAACGCGGCCAGTTCTGCGCCTCGGCTGATTTGTGCAGCACTGAACGCAGAACCGAAGGGCATCATGCGCGGCAAAGCGCTGCGCACACCCACCCATGTGGTGACCACTGTCAGGGTTGCCAACAACACACCGCCGATTTGCGCGAAGCGCCGTCCCCATGAATGGTCTAAACC
>JALRAA010000041.1 GCA_023262645.1 Burkholderiaceae bacterium | reverse complement strand
GCTGGGCAAGGGGGTCGCAAGACTGTCCAGGCTGCAAGGGAACACATATTGGCTGGCATTCCTCCGGGTACCTTGGCGGGATGTGAGACACAAGGGTACTGGTTGGGCTCATAGCGTGCCGCTGCGCGATGGGTCTGGCGAGATTCAAATCAGACGGCTACACATGTAGAACTGTACGAAAAAGGCTTGTGGACGCGGGTTCAAATCCCGCCAGCCCACCAATACTCAAAATCCCAACCCTTATCCGGTTGGGATTTTTTTTGCCTATACCCCATGTCCGTGCGTCTACAGGTGATGGATTGAACTCCTCATGATTGAGACTTCAAGTCGCACAAATACAGCTTCTTTAAACCGCCACATTTCAATGCCAAAATCCTCAAGATGGACACCCGCATACACAAAGCTGTTTTTCCGATCGCCGGTTTAGGCTCCCGTTTTTTACCTGCCACCAAAGCGTCGGCCAAGGAAATGCTGCCGGTGGTGGACAAGCCGCTGATTCAATATGCGGTGGAAGAGGCTTATGAAGCGGGTATTCGCCATATGGTGTTTGTCACGGGGCGCACCAAGCGCAGTGTCGAAGACCATTTCGACACCGCCTACGAACTGGACAACGAACTTGAACATGCCGGCAAGACCGAGTTGCTGCAAATAGCCCGCAGCATTTCCCCCGATGACATGGTCTGCAGTTATGTGCGCCAACCCCGTGCCTTGGGGCTGGGACATGCGGTGTTGTGCGCCGAGCATTTGGTCGGGCGTGAGCCTTTTGCCGTGCTGCTGGCCGATGATTTGATGGTGGGCCAACCGTCGATCACGGCGCAAATGGTGCAGCAGTTCGCAGCGCTTCAAGCCAGCATTTTGGCGGTGCAAGATGTGCCTTTGGACCAAACCCATCGCTATGGCATCGTCAGTGGCGCCGCGCTAGACGCCCAGTTGACCCAACTCTCGGGCATTGTCGAAAAGCCTGCGCCCGCCGATGCGCCCAGCACCTTGGCCGTGGCAGGGCGGTACATATTGACGCCGCGTATCTTTGAAGAACTCAAAACCACGCCCAAAGGCGCGGGCGGTGAAATTCAGTTGACCGATGCGATTGCGCAATTGCTACACAAAGAAAAGGTGTTTGCATACCGCTACCACGGCACCCGTTATGACTGTGGCAGCAAGCTGGGCTTTTTACAAGCCACGGTCGATTTGGGTGAACACCATCCGCAAGTCGGCGCTGAATTTTCAGCTTGGCTGGCGCAACGCCTCTCTTGAGTAAGTCTCGCGCAAGATAACTGGTTAAACCAGTCCCCTACACGACCGAACTGGGCCTTGGTCTGTGGTTAACCCTATGCGTGTCAATGTTATAAATCCGTTCATTCACAGGATTTGTATGGCGTTCAAGTTGTTAATGCGGGTCTGCTGCTGTTTCAGCGTATTGCTTGCAATCGGGTTCAGTCAATCGGTCACTGCCGGCATGCTGGTCAAGGCCGATATCGACCGTATGTTTGACCAGCAGTACTTGGTAGGTGACATACAGCCCAACATGCCTTTGTGGCCGTTGTTTGAAAAATCTCCCGAGAACCCTGACGCCAAGCCTGTGCTCAAAGCCTATGTGTTTGAGACGGTGGATTTTGAGCCGGTGCGTGGCTATGGCGGCAAACCCATCAATGTCATGGTGGTGATGGACCCCGAAGGCAATTTTCTGGAATCGAAATTGCTAGACCACAAAGAGCCGTTGTTCCGTTCAGAAGCGGGCATTGCCAAGTTGACAAAATTTGCTGCGCAATATGCGGGCTTGTCCACACACCACAACATTCAAATTTTTGCGCACACTGCGACTCCTCGTCGTGATGCGAATTACGCAGCGTTGTTTGGCGTGCAAGCGGGAACGGTGACGGCCAAGGCCATCGACAAAACCATTGTGTTGTCTGCGGCCTCGGTGGCCATGGCGCACACAGAAGCCCAAGCATTGGGCATGATCGCGGGCGCAGGTGCCAGTGGTACCCAACAAAAACCGGTCAGCGAAAGTTATTCACCTCTGTCTTGGGACACCTTGTTGTCGCGCGGCATGGTCAGCACGCAATCGTTCACACGTGCGCAAATTGAAGCGGCCTTTGTCAACACCAAAGTGGCGGCCAGAGATCCGCTCGCAGCAGAACGGCCCAACGAGATGGCGTTGCAAGTGCATGTGGCTTTGGTCAGTTTGCCCGCCATAGGTCGAAATTTGTTGGACAACGATGGCTGGCGCTTGCTTGCTACCAATCGTCGTCAAGCGCAAGCGTTGCTGGTCACCGAGTCTGGACCGATGTCAAGCATGCGCTATGAAAGCCAGCGTATCTTGGACGAATTGCCGTTTGAACTCAGGCAAAACGGACAAGCACTCAAGATGCGCGTCATGTCGTATGACAAACGACTCCAAGTGCCTGGGTACCCCGAATCGGTCAAGGCCCATTTCCTGATTGTTGATAACGCCACGCCTTTGGATCCCACACTTCCCTTTGAATTGGATTTGAAATGGGGCAGGCGATTTTTTGGCATCGCCAACCAAGTGGTGTACCAATCGTATCCTTTGCAATACAACTTTCACGGATGGCGCGCGACTTGGTATGGGTTTTGGGACACGCCTTGGTCAGAGCGCGAATGGTTCAAAACCTGGCGATACCGCGATCTGGAAATTTTGATGCTTCTTTCTGGGTTGTCCGTGCTCACAGCGGTCTTGGTTTTGCAAAAGCGCTTCAGTGCGGTTGTCAGTCGTTTGCGTCGCTGGCGCGCGATTTACCTCATGTTCACCGTCGGCTTCATTGGTTGGATCGCGCAAGGCCAACTGTCCATTGTCAACATCACTGCCGCGCTCGATGAACTGCGCCATGGCGGTGATTTGAGTTTCTTCATGAATGACCCGATGACCGTGATACTTTGGGTGTTCGTGGCGTTCACATTGCTGGTTTGGGGGCGGGGCACTTTTTGCGGTTGGTTGTGTCCGTTTGGTGCGTTGCAAGAACTCATCAGCATGGTGACGCAAGCAGTGGGATTGCGCCATCGCCGTTTGAAATCCGCACTGGACCAAAAACTCAAGCTGATCAAGTATGTGGTGTTGGCTGCGATTTTGGGCGGCGTGTGGTTTTCGCCATCGTTTGCCGAAGTGGCGGTGGAAGTTGAGCCCTTCAAAACAGCGATCAGTTTGTACTTTGTGCGCGATTGGCCTTACATCGCGTGGGCGGTGTTTTGTTTGGGCCTGAGCGTGTTTGTCTACAGAGGTTACTGTCGTTATATCTGCCCGCTGGGTGCTGCGTTGGCAGCGACCAACGTGCTTCAGCGTTGGTCGTGGATACCACGGCGTGAGGCTTGTGGCACACCTTGTCAGACATGCCGCCATCGCTGTGAATACCAAGCCATTGATCGCCAAGGAGAGGTCAATTACAGCGAATGTTTCCAGTGTTTGGATTGCGTCTCCATTTACCAAGACGACCAGCGGTGCCTGCCGTTGATTCAACAACGCAAAGACGGCAGCCGCTTTATTCCACTCAAAACAGAGGTATCCGCATGAGTACATCACGTCGCCAATGCTTGGGCTGGGGTGCCGGCGCGTTGTTGTCAGGCATGGTGAGTCCGTCATCGATGGCTGCGTCGATACCTTCAGCATCTGTCGACCGATGGGTATGGCGCGAACGTGCTTTGATCGGTTTTGGCACCACGTTGTGGTTGCGTGCTGCTCACCAACAAGCGGACCGTTTAGAACTGGCGTTGGATGAAGCGGTCAAAGCCATTCGCCAAGTGGAAGCTGACATGAGCTTGTTCAACCCCGACAGTGCGGTGTCACGCTTGAACCGTGAAGGTGTGTTGCAACAACCGTCGGCGCCATTGCTGTCGGTGCTTGCATTGGCGCAACATGTTTCAGCACGCAGCCAGGGCGCATTCGATGTCACCGTTCAACCATTGTGGCAAGTGTGGTCCCAAGCGCAAGCTGCAGGCACCGTTGCACCGAAACAAGTGTTGCAACGCCATTTGCCTTTGGTCAATTGGCGTGCTTTGGAAATCAGTCCACACACCATTCGGTTGAATGCCAAAGGCATGGGCGTGTCACTGAACGGTATTGCACAAGGCTACGCTGCCGATGTGGTGCGTTCGGTATTGCAGTCACATGGTGTGATGCATGCTTTGATTGACACGGGTGAAACTTCGACTTTGGGCCAAGCGCCCGGTCTGCAGGATTGGCGGCTTGGCATTGAAAGCACCCGTGCGGACAACGACAAGCGACGGTTGACACTGCCGCCAGGTTTGGCCATCGCGACTTCCTCAGATGCCCATACCAGCTTTACCCCAGACCGCCTGCATCACCATATTTTCGACCCGCACACGGGTGACTCCCCACGTTTTTGGTCCAGCGTGTCCGTGGTGGCGCCTTCTTGCGCCATGGCCGATGCATTGACCAAGGTGTTTTTCATGTGCCCACCGGTCCATGTGAAAGAAACTGCGCGGGCCTGGGGTGTCGATGTGGTGCTGCAAGACAAACGCGGCAAATGGTCGTCTACCCACCCACTATGGCTGCGGGGCTGATTGAATCACCACATATTGGGATTCGATGATGCGTTTGAAAGCGTCTTGGAGTTCGCTCCAAACCACGACATCGACTTTGAATGTCAAATCTGAATCGGTGAAAGACTGGCGCAAGTCTGCGGCTTTATCGGCGGGCAACGCTTGATCGCCCATGACAACCAGATCCAGGTCTGAAAAAGGTTTGTGCACCGATGTGGTTCTTGAGCCAAATGCTCTGACTTCTCGTTCAGGAACGATGGCTTGCAACAGGGAGGTGACACAACGGTATTCTTCCTGCGTCAGCGATATGCAAGTGCTTGCGCCCAGTGCATCCGTGGCTTTGTCAGGCATGCCGAATCTCTAATTGGTTAACCAGAAATTGAATTTCTTGGATGAACTGCGGAATGATTTGCACCACAGTCAGCGCTATGTCTTCATCATAGGTGTATCAGCGAATACCGCATACCAACACACCCGGGTCGTTGTGGGCAATGTCTTGGCTGTTTTTGGCGTGGGCCACGTCCATGTCGCGCGGCAAGGGCACGTTGTTTTTCACGGCCAGCACTTCTGCCATGATGCTCACTGCAATTTCAGCAGGCGTTTTGCTACCGATATAAATGCCAATCGGGCCGCGCAAGCGCTTTAGCTCTTCGTCGGTTTTGCCCAAGTGCTCCACCATGCGCTGATGACGCGCTTCGTTGTTGCGCCGCGATCCAATTGCACCGACATAAAAAGCATCGCTGTCCAAGGCTTCTAGCAAAGCCAAATCGTCCAATTTGGGATCGTGTGTCAACGCGATCACGCAACTGCGTCTGTCGGGGCGGAAACTTTGCACCACGTCGTCGGGCATTTCGCTGGTGATGGCCACATTGGCCACAGACCAAGCACCCCGGTACTCCTCACGCGGGTCGCAAACGGTGACCGCGAAACCATTGAACAAGGCCATGGTCGCCAAGTATTCGGTGAGTTGTCCTGCACCGATCAGCAGCATGCGGTATTCAGGCCCAAAGGTGTTGACCAAACGCGTGTCGTCAATGCTCAATTCGGTGGGGGTATCGCTGGTATTCAAGCTGACCGAACCATCCGTCAGCACGGTGGTTCTTTGCATCAACTGGCCTTGCTCGAGAGACATCACCAATTGGTCAAGCGATTTGGCATCCGGGTCAAACTCCAGCAACAATTCCAAAGTTCCCCCACATGGCAATCCAAACCGGTGCGCTTCGTCTGCGGTGATGCCGTATTTCACACGCTGCGGTGCGCCACTGGGAATCACTTGCGCTTCGCCCAACGACTGTCCACTGGCATAGGCTTGGGTGAAACGGTAAATCAAATCGTCTTCAATGCAACCACCAGAGACCGAGCCCACCACAGCGCCTGTTTCACACAAGGCCATGATCGAGCCAATCGGACGTGGAGACGATCCCCAGGTTCGAACCACCGTGGCCAGCAAGGCGCGTTGCCCGGCGAGCCGCCAATTGCGCAATGAGCGCAAAACCATGACGTCTATGTTTTCCATGGGGCATACTTTAACGCTTACGCCCCCTGACCCTATGACCCTTTTGAAGCTTGTTTGACATGGCGCAACGCTTGCTGCTCACCGATCTTTTGTATTCCCAAGGCTTTGGCACACGCCGTATTTGCGCAGGCTTGGTGCAGCAAGGTTTGGTTCAAATGGATACAGGCCATGGTTGGGTCTGTGTGCGCGAAACCGACACCGCTGTCGACGTTGTGGAAGGCATGCCCTTCATGGTGCAAGGCATACTTTGGCAGTACCACACCAAGGCTTATGTGTTGTTGCACAAACCGGCGGGAACCGAGTGTTCGCACAAACCATCGGCTTGGCCCAGTGTGTATTCGCTGTTGCCAACGCCGTTACGGCAACGGCCAGCCAAAACCGGCTTACAAGGTGTGCAAGCGGTGGGCCGTCTAGACCAAGACACCACGGGCATGCTGCTGTTGAGCGACGATGGCCAATTCATTCACCGCATGAGTTCACCCAAGCACCATGTGCCGAAAGTGTATGAATTGGAAACGCAGGAAGCGATGCATGCATCGGTCGTGGAAAAATTATTGAACGGCGTGGTGCTGAATGACGATCCCCAACCGGTCAAGGCAGCTGCTTGTGCATTGACAGGCAGCCACAGCATGGCGTTGACTTTGACCGAAGGCAAATACCACCAAGTCAAACGCATGCTGGCAGCCACGGGTCATAAAGTGGTTCGATTGCACCGCGCTCGTATAGGCGATATGGAGTTAGACCACACATTAGCGCCGGGTCAATGGCGTTGGTTAAGCGGCGAAGAAATGAAGGCGCTGACCCGCAAACCGTGAAGCGGTATTGTCATGCAATCTGAGCACGGTCAAGCGCAGGTTGAGATAGATTCACTCCTATTCTTCATCAAGGGATTTCTTTCAAAAAATCGGAGATCAACTCCATGCTCAACTGGGGTTGGTCTTTGTAGGGTGAATGTCCGCAGTGTTGCAACACCTCTCTTCGCACCGTGCCTTGTGTGTGCAATTCTTCGATGTGACGCAAGCTGCCATATATATCGTCCACCCCTTGCATGGCCAGCACGGGTGATGTGATGCGCTGGCATTCGTGGCGGATGTCAAAACTGCGAAATGCGTCCGATAACCAGACATCGTTCCATTGCCAAAAAGCCCCATCAACATCGTCATGAAACCTCGCTAATTTGCTTCGAAGTTCGCCGTGTTCAAACGCAGCTTTGGCGGCTTCGATCGACCGCAAACTGATGTCCTCTACCCACAAATGCGGAGCCATCACGATGGTTGCGCGCACCGGAAACTTGGCCGCATGCAGCAAAGCGATGGTTGCACCATCGGAGTGACCCAACAGCACCGGGTTTTTGATCGAATAAGCGTCCAGCAAATCGGGCAAAACCTCCCAGGCTTCGCGATGCATGTAGTCTGCAGGCAGGCGGTTGGCGCCACGCACATCGGAAATCGCTGGGGAGCGGCCATAGCCGCGCCGCGAATACACCAAGCCCGCCCGCCCCGTGGCTTGGCAAACCGCCAAAGGCCAATCGAGGGTGCGGCTGTTCCACATCGCCACCGAACCCAAGCCTTCGTGCAAGAACACCAAGGGCGAAAGGGTGTTTGATCCCTCAATGGGCCGAACTTCAAGCGGTGAATGGGAAATGATCATCGGTTGTATATAAATCGCCAAATCGCAAAGGTACCGCTACAAAAGATGACTAAAGTAGTGGTAAACCCAAGAAAATCAGCATGGACTAATTTGTCTTATTACAGTACATTTTTTGATTATTTGCCACAAACAAAGCACGGATGGAAGCAAAAGAACGCGACGATGCTGAGTATTTGAGAGACCTTAGGCAAGCTGCGGGTTTCAATATTGCTCAATTGGCTGCCATGGCCAATTTGTCTGCGGGTCAAATGCGGCAATTGGAAGAGGGTGGCGACAACCTGTTTTATTCGCCCCAGATCAAAGCACAGTCCATGCGGCGTGTGATTCGCATGCTTGAAAACCCAACCGCGGCTTCCCCCACCAAAGTCGTTGCTGAAGAACCTGCACCGCGCACCAGTGGCAATGTGATTGACGACATCATTCGTTTGTCTGAAAAAAATCTCAGCGGCCATGTGGTGACCTCGGCGGTGCGTCGTCCTGCACGCGTAGGGGGTGTGTTTTTATCGGTGTTCATTGCGGTCATCCTTGTTTTTGTTTTCATTGGATGGCAATCCAGCCAAGACATACCTGTCTCCAAGTTCAGCGAATGGGTCAATCCCAGTGGGCTGAGCAGCAACGTGGACAAACCTGCGCCAGTCGCTTCACAAACGCCAGAACCTTCACCGCAAGCGGTCAAAACCGAAGAAGTCAAAACGGATGCGATCCTTCGTTCTTCTTCTGACGCAACGGTCGCCAATGCCTCGGAAACGATCCAAGCCTTGCCAACTGTGGATGCCGCGCCAAAGGCTGTATCAGCCGTCAAAGACACATCCAATTGCGACAGTATCAGTGCCGAGCCTGTGTCTGTGTCTGCCCATTCGGTCTCCAAACCCGGTAACTATGTTTATGTGGAGGCAAGCAAGCCTGTTCAGTTGTGTGTAGACGATGGCAAACTTAACCGTACCATTTTGAATCTACAGACTGGCGCTGGACGCAGCATCCACGGAACCCCGCCTTGGACCATCAGCAGCCATGGACTGTCATCTGTCAGTATTTATTTCCAAGGCAGCAAACTGATGTTGCCCACCCACACAGCGCAACGAATTTATTTGGCAGAGCAAGTCGTTAGCCGCTGAATCTTTGCCACAATAGAGACTGTTAAGCCTGAGTGGTGAAATAGGTAGACACAGCGGACTTAAAATCC
>JALRAA010000419.1 GCA_023262645.1 Burkholderiaceae bacterium | reverse complement strand
GGCAGCCATGACCGCTTGAAAATCGGCCCGGGTTTTAAGGTGTTCCACAGCCAGGCAATGCAGTGGAGAGCGGGCCAAACTGTGGTTAAACAGCCAGGCGCTTGCGGCCCTTGGCGCGGCGGGCATTGATCACAGCGCGACCGCCGCGGGTTTTCATGCGAACCAGAAAGCCATGGGTACGAGCACGGCGGGTCTTGGAGGGTTGGTAAGTGCGTTTCATCGTGGTTCCAATCTAGAGGGTCCCTGAAATTACAAGGGAAACCCGAAATTATCGCAAATTTTCACGGGTTTGGATAGACAGCACTTTTTGGCCTCATTTTCCAGCTCTTAGGTTCTGTGGATAATTTTTTGATAAAGTCCTGGTTGCAGGGTTTGAAAAACCTATCTATCCACAGATCTCCACAACCATGACCCTTGGCCCTCCCTCTTCCTTGCCCGATGCCGATTTGCCTTCGGATTGGGGTTCCAGCCTATGGCAAGGGTGTGTCGAGCAATTGGCCCAAGAGCTTCCTGAACAACAGTTCAATACCTGGATCAAACCGCTCCATGCGGTGGCGGGCAATGATCTTTCCAAGCTCACACTCTTGGTCGGCAACCGTTTCAAGCTGGATTGGATTCGTGCCCAGTATGCAACGCGCATCACCGCCCTGGTTGAACAATTGAATGGTCACCCCATTACTGTTGAGTTAGCGCTTGCTCCCAAAGAACCTATTGTTAAGTCAGGGCTTTCGAAAATTTCTGTCGAGTCTGAGATATTACCCGAACGGTTTCAGGCAGCTGATGAGCCGATGACCACAGGTTTTCGGTCGCGCTTGAATTCTGGCCTGACATTCAGCAGTTTGGTAGAGGGGACCGCCAACCGAATGGCGCGCGCGGCGGCGATGCATGTGGCCAGCATGCCCGGACAGCTCTACAACCCGTTGTTTATCTACGGCGGCGTTGGCTTGGGCAAAACACATTTGATGCATGCTGTGGGCAACAAGCTGTTGGAAGATCACCCAGAGGCGAAAGTTCTCTACATCCATGCTGAACAATTTGTATCGGATGTGGTTAAAGCATATCAGCGTAAAACTTTTGATGAATTCAAAGCCCATTACCACTCGCTGGATTTATTGCTGATTGACGATGTGCAGTTCTTTGCCAACAAAGAGCGGACACAAGAAGAGTTTTTCAACGCATTCGAAGCCTTGCTGGCCAAGAAATCACATATTGTGATGACCAGCGATACCTATCCAAAAGGCCTGAATGACATTCACGAACGACTGATTTCACGCTTTGATTCTGGCCTGACGGTTGCGATTGAACCGCCTGAGTTGGAGATGAGGGTGGCGATTTTGATCAGCAAAGCGCGCTCTGAAGGCACCGAAATGCCCGAAGAAGTGGCCTTTTTTGTTGCCAAGA
>JALRAA010000418.1 GCA_023262645.1 Burkholderiaceae bacterium | reverse complement strand
ATTCGTATGCGCACCCGGTCGTTGAGTCGCACATTCAAGCTGTCAATGCCGGGGAAAACTCGGCTGTTCCATGTCCACAAATTGAAATCCGTCATGGTCATGATGTTGGGCGTGTAACTGCCCGGATCGATGTCATAAGCATTCAGCAAGAAACAAAAATCTCGCTGGACATCGCTGATGAGCGGATGCGGTTGCTTGGGATGCGTGACCCACATGCCCATCATGCCCATCGCCATTTGGGTCATTTCATCCGCATGGGGGTGGTACATGAATGTGCCGGGACGTCTGGCCACAAATTCATACACAAATGTTTTGCCGGGTTGTATGGATTTTTGTGTCAACCCACTGACACCGTCCATGCCATTGGGCAGTCGCTGTCCGTGCCAATGCACGCTGGTGGGCTCGGGCAATCGGTTGGTGACAAACATCCTGACTTTGTCGCCTTCAACCACTTCGATGGTGGGCCCTGGACTTTGCCCGTTGTAGCCCCACAAATGCGCTTTCATGCCCGGGGCCATTTCTCGAACCACCGGTTCGGCCAGCAAATGAAACTCTTTCACGCCATCTTTGAGCCGGTAAGGCAAGGTCCAGCCATTGAGCGTGACCACCGGTTGATAACTGTGCGATGCATCTGTGGCCAATGGGGGCATGGTGGCCGCTGAACTTTGCGTCAATGGCTCGGGCAAGGCAGCCAGCGAGTGGCGCGTCACCGCCGCTGCGGTCACGGCGCTGGCAACACCAGCCCATTTGAAAAAATCTCGTCGGCTTGACATGTTTTGGTTCGCCTCAGTGCGCAGCAGCGCTGCTGTTGTTGTTTTGGCGATCGGTTGACAAAACCACCGCCAAAGGTCTGCCCACGAGTGTGGACTGCAAAGCCGCCTCACTCAACCAAAATTGTTGTTGTGCTTCGATCGCAGCCACCACCGCAGCGTTGTGTGATGCCGCATCGGAGAGCAAATCAAACACGCTGATTTGCATGGCGTTGTAACGCAGCACGTTTTCATCTGCGATGCGTTGCTGAAGTGGCAACACTTCATCGCGGTATTGGCGAGCAATGCTGTAAGCAGTCAAATACGCAGCATGGTTCTCGCGCACAGAAGAAGCGGCTTCACGGGCAGTGGCTTCTAAGCGGTTGACAGCTGCAAGGGTTTGCGCATTCATTTGAGATCGCTTCATATCGCCAGCGTCAAACAATGGCAACTTCACCCCAATCTCAGCACCACGCCGTTTTGTCACGCTGTCGTTGCCTGTGACTTTCCCGCTGATCACGGTCAATTCCACATCCAACCAACTGGAAATACCCGTCAAACCTTGAGCAAGTGCGGCTGTTTCCAGTTGTGCTTTGGCCATTTGAATATCCCAACGCTGCTGACCGGCAGCCAAGGCCACTGCTTGTGTGTCCAT
>JALRAA010000417.1 GCA_023262645.1 Burkholderiaceae bacterium | reverse complement strand
GTCGATCAATGCTAATGTGGTGCCTTTGGGGGGACCCTGACTTGATCCTGTACTCAATGCATAAAGGGCAAATAAATGACTTGGGTGCGTTCACGCAGCAATTGGCGGTTGGCTTCTTTGAGCACCGCGCCGCCGCCAGTGGCCAACACACCGCAAGCGGTGCGGGTCATGTCGTCAATCACTTGGCTTTCAATGTCTCGGAAGGCCTGCTCCCCTTGGCTGGCGAAAAAATCTTTGATGGCCATGCCAATGCGCAACTCGATGACCTGGTCGCAGTCGACAAAGCCCACACCCAATTTGCGGGCTAATTGCCGACCGACTGTCGATTTGCCGCTGCCCGGCATGCCCACCAAAGCCAACACGATAGTGAATCCCTCAAGGTGCGAAGGCACTTTGTTCAAGCATTTTAGGGCTTAGGAATATCAACAACTCTTGTTTACTTCGCCTGTTCGCACGGTTGCCAAACAGCCAACCCAGCCAAGGTGTGTCATGCAAACCGGGCAATCCAGCTCGGTTGTCAGACATGATGATGTTGACACCACTGAATTCGCTCACCAGTTGCAACGCGGTTCGCAACTCGATCTGTTGAAAATGCATCGACATGGGCTCACCCGTGAAGGGGGCTGTGGCGGGCTCGTTGGTTTCGGGCGGCGGGGTTTGCGCCAGCCCAGTGTGCAAATGCCCAGCCAAGCAAAACGCAACACAACGCCAAACAACTCGAAGTAACCACGTCATCATGGTTGTGCACCAGCAGGAAATCGTCTTTCTTGGCTGACCCATTTCCCTTGGGTATCCGCCACCCATTCGCGCAAACGCAAATGGTCGCGCCCTATTTCAACCACCACCCCCCAGTCTTGTCCCAGTCGATCTCCAGCCACCACAGGATGCACCCGGCCCTCGCAATGCACCAAGGCTTGTCGTTGGTGGTCATTGGCCAACATACCGACCCAACGCATTTGCGACAGTGGCCGCGTTTGCCAATGCATGGGAGCGTTGCTTTTCAATGCAACCAAGGGCAAGGCTTTTTTCACACCCTCCGCTGAAAACGGGTCATGCAGAAGGGATGCACTGGCGCTTGTCGATACCGAGCGCGTAGAGCCCACTGACGGTGCAGGGTAAGAGTCCATGCCATCGGTGGCGGGCTGGGTCATGGATTGGGGTTTGGTCAATGGTTCAGTGGCATGTTGGCGTTCTTTCAAAACCACCCACCGCATCTGTAACCACAAGGTTTGCTCGCCACCCGCATGTTTGATGCGCAACGGGTCTGCGCTGGCGCGCCATTCGATGCTGGTGACCGCCATGCGCGGTATGGCTGTTGGCAAACCGTGCCATGCCGCCAGCAATTGCGGCAAGCTGCCTGTCCAACTGCCAGATGCCGAAGCGTCGTCAATAGAGTTGGCCTGCACAGCCAGGCC
>JALRAA010000416.1 GCA_023262645.1 Burkholderiaceae bacterium | reverse complement strand
CGAGACGGCTGAACATAGGCAGCCTTCCAAGGCTCTGGGCCGATGGCTCTTAAAAAGGTGGCGGTATGCGATGTGCCTGCGCCCACTTCCATGTCATAAGGCTGCAACAGCGCACAACCTTGTGCATCCCAGTAGTTTTGCAATTGCAAAATGATTTGTTGAAACGTCAGCATATTTTCATTTTACAGACTCACTGTTTTGTGAACGGTAATGACCAAGCACGACGACAAGCAACATCAGACCGCAGCACAACAACCACAAAGGCTTCAAGCCCCATTGCCCCGCCCATTTGGCAAAAAACGTTATTTCCGTGTAGGGCGAATAAACGACGCCTGATAACTGTCCTCGCGTGAACGGGGGGAGTTCTTGTTGCAGTCGGCCTTGGGCATCGATGATGGCGGTTCCGCCCGAGTTGGTGGCACGAACGGTGGGGCGCTTGAATTCCAAACTTCGCATTCGCGCAATGTCTAGATGTTGCTTGACGACGGTGGTGTCACCAAACCAGGCGATATTGCTTAAATTCACAAAAAGTGTCGGTGCTTTTTCGGGGTCTTTGAACCGAACCGCCAACTCTTCGCCAAACAAGTCCTCATAACAAATAGTGACCGCCAAGCGATGTTCTTTCCAAGAAAACGGCGTTTGATCGACAGCACCACGGTTGAAGTCGCCGAAATCTATAGACATCATTCTGGTGAACCAGCGAAGTGCCTCTGGTGTGAATTCACCAAACGGCACCAAATGGTGTTTGTCATATTGCACTTCTTGCGGACTGCCCAAACCGATTGCAGAATTGCCAAAACCTTTTTCGCTGTCTTGCGTGGGTATACCCACAATCGCAAATTTTTTATCAGCCACCGTGTGTTCAGCTAAAGATTTCCAATAGCCATCCGGCAATTCGTCTTTGAAATAGGGCAGCGCTGTTTCAGGCATCACCGTCAGTTCTGCTCGGCTTTTCAGTAGCGCTGATTGGTACCACTGCAACGATGGCAAGCGGGCTTCGCGGAATTTGGTGTCTTGGCTGATATTGGCTTGTAACAAATTCACCGATATCGATGGGCCAGTGTTGTTGCTTTCTCTGACAGCTGGCAAACACACGATAACCATCAGCAATGCAATGCTTGCACGATAGGTGGTGTTTTTTTTGTTGTGCAAAGTTATTGACAACGCAGATGACAACAAGGCGGACAAGAAACTCAAACCGTAGACACCTGTCCAAGGTGCCGCATAAGACAGCACACTGTCCACATGCGAATACCCAATGGCTGCCCAAGGAAACCCAGTCCACCATTGCGCCCGGGCTAGTTCAGCAAATGTCCAACATGCTGCAAATCCTATGGATTTTTGTAGGTCTGTGATTGTGTCTGCGTACTTGACATACACCCATAACGCACCGGCATAGTAAAGCGCCAACCCCCCACACAATAGGAC
>JALRAA010000415.1 GCA_023262645.1 Burkholderiaceae bacterium | reverse complement strand
GTTATCGCCCGTTTGGCCATGCTGGCGGGCAGCTACGAGCTCGAAGCCACCGACCCTGACGCCGAGGTTTACGAGTAAAAAATAGTTCTTTTGTGAAACGGCGGAGTCGTTAAACTCTGCGCTTCCCAGTTTCCGGTGGGCGGTATCAGCCGCTTGAAGTCTTATGAGCGAAGCACACAGCCAAGGTCACACGCAATCGTCGTTGGCAGGTTTGACATTGGGTGCCATTGGCGTGGTGTATGGCGACATTGGCACCAGTGTGCTTTACTCGATCAAGGAAGTGTTTGGCTCTGGCCATGTGGACTTCACGCCAGACAATGTCTATGGCATTCTCTCCATATTCTTTTGGACACTGACGTTCATTGTCTCGCTCAAATACGTGTCTTTGGTGCTGCGCGCCGACAACAACGGTGAGGGCGGCTTGGTGGCCATGCTCGCGCTCGCTTCCTCATCGGTCAGAGACAAACCCAGACTGCGCAGCATTTTGTTGGTGGTGGGCATTTTCGGCACCTGCTTGTTTTATGGTGACGGTGTGATCACCCCGGCTATTTCAGTGTTGTCGGCGGTCGAGGGCTTGGAGGTGGTGTCGCCCGCCTTCAAGCGATGGGTCATACCGCTCACGCTGTTGATATTGCTGTGTTTGTTTGCATTGCAAAAACGCGGTACGGGTGGCATTGGTAAATTTTTCGGCCCGATCACGTTGGTGTGGTTTGCGGCCATTGCCATACTCGGTCTTTATCACATCGTGGGTCATCCAGAAATTTTGTGGGCCATCAGCCCGCATTACGCGGTCATGTTCATTTGGAGCCAACCATTCACAGCGTTCATTATTTTGGGTGCGGTGGTGCTGTGTGTGACGGGAGGTGAAGCGCTCTATGCAGACATGGGCCACTTTGGGAAAAAACCGATTCGACTGGCATGGTTTGCGATCGTCATGCCGTGCCTGACATTGAATTACTTCGGGCAAGGCGCGTTGTTGTTGGCAGAGCCAGAGGCCGTTAAAAATCCGTTCTTCAACATGGCCCCCGATTGGGCTTTGATTCCCTTGGTGGTGTTGGCCACGGCAGCCACCGTGATCGCTTCGCAAGCATTGATCACCGGCGCGTTCAGTGTGACCAAGCAAGTGATTCAGTTGGGCTTTTTACCGCGACTGCAAATTCTCCACACCAGCGAAAAAGACACTGGCCAGATTTACATGCCGCTGGTGAACTGGGGCCTGTTTGTGGTGATTGTGTTGGCCGTGGTGATGTTCAAAACCTCCAGCAATTTGGCGGCAGCCTATGGCATTGCGGTGTGTACCGACATGTTGATCACAACGGTGCTGACATTTTTCGTCATTCGCTACGCTTGGAAATACCCGCTGTGGTTGTGCATCTCTGCCACGTCGGTGTTTTTTGTCGTGGACTTGGCTTTTTGGAGCTCCAACCTGC
>JALRAA010000414.1 GCA_023262645.1 Burkholderiaceae bacterium | reverse complement strand
CCTTCCCAAAACCATTCTAACACCGCAGTAACTGCTTCACCCGAGGCCACTTTGGCGCGGCGGATGTAATCCAGCAATGAAGTTTTACCGTGGTCAACGTGGCCCATCACGGTCACCACCGGTGCGCGTGTGACCGATTCGCCATGGTGTGCGGAGGCTTCCTCTTCCGTGAACGCTTCAGGGTCATCCAGCGAAGCAATGATGGCCTTGTGTCCCATCTCTTCCACCACGATCATGGCGGTATCTTGGTCGAGCGGTTGGTTGATGGTGACCATCTGGCCCAACTTCATCAATTGCTTGATGACTTCAGAGGCCTTGACCGCCATCTTGTGCGCCAACTCGGCGACTGTGATGGTTTCGGGCACGTGCACCTCGATGACACGGGCCTCTGCTGGCGCTGCTTGCACCGGTGTTTCTTCACGATCGCGCTCGCGTTTGCCGCGCGGCCCACCGCGCCAACTGTTGCGACCGACACCGCCACTGGCATCGCCACGGGTTTTGATTTCTTTCTTTTTGGCTTGTTCATCCGCCCAGCTTGACGACAGCTTGGCGCTTTTGACTTCTTTTTGGCCTTCTTTGCTGGTGGTGGATCCTGTGGGTCGGGCACCAGGCGCGGTACTGCCTGCGGCAGGCTTGTGCAACGTGCCTTTGATCGCCTTGGGGTCGGGGGTTTCTGTTTTTTCGACCACCGGTTTTTTGGCAACCAACACCTTTTTCGGTGCATTCATCATCGACCGAATGGCTTCGGCCTCGGCCAATGCGGTGCGCCTGCGTGAATCCAGGTCTTTGGCGCGCGCGGCGTCTTCTTCTGCGCTGGCTTTTGCGGCGGCTTCGCGTTCTTCAGCAAGCGCTTTGGCCTTGGCAGTTTTCGCGTCAGCTTGGTCTTCGTCTTTGGCGGTAGCTGGCTCGTTAGCCATGGCCGAGGCTTCGCGTTCTTTGGCCTCTTGCGCCTCGCGCACACGGCGTTTCTCGGCCAATTCTTCTTCTTGGCGACGGATCAATTCGGCTTGGCGTCTGGCTTCTTCTTCGCGGCGGGCGAGTTCAGCCTGATCAAGGATGGGCGCTGCAGGCGCGCGCTCTTCGAGCGTGGCATCGGCCTCGCTGGCATCGGCTTCATCGCGCTTGACGAAGGTGCGTTTTTTTCGCACTTCGACTTGGATCGTGCGCGCCTTGCCGGTGGCATCTGCTTGCTTGATTTCCGACGTGGATTTTTTCACCAGCGTGATTTTTTTACGCTCTGGCGTGTCTGTTCCATGGCTGGCTTTCAAATAGCCCAGCAATTTTTGCTTGTCCGCATCGGTCAACGGATCGGCAGACGAAGACTTGGCAACACCCGCTGATTTCAGCTGTTCAAGCAGTGTGTCGGGAGATTTTTTGAGTTCCTTGGCAAACTCGGCAACCGTTGTGATGGTCATCTGTGGTGTTCCTCTTCATGACCGTTAC
>JALRAA010000413.1 GCA_023262645.1 Burkholderiaceae bacterium | reverse complement strand
TTCAACATCGCCAAATAGTGCAAGGGAATGTCGGGGCGACTCCAAGCATCGGGCGCGGGCGACAAATCGTCGGTGTTGGTTTCGCCGGGTACCTTGAACACGGTGACCGTGATTTTTTTGTCCACTTCGTGGCGACTGGTGAACCACTCGGCATCCGCCCAGCTTTGCATCACTTCCTTGGCTTTGGCGTTGCCCGCTTTGGCTTTGTCGGCCACATCATTGAAGAAGTCGAACATCAACAAGGTTTTCTTCAGCGCGTCTGCGGCCACACCGGCCACTTCAGCGTCATCGAGCAACTCGATCAGCGGGTGCACGTTGTAGCCGCCGACCATGGTGCCCAGCAACTCGGTCGCCTTGGTTTTGGAGACCAAACCCACCTTCAATTCGCCATGGGCCACAGCTGCTAAAAACGAGGCCTTCACTTTGGCGGCATCGTCCACACCGGGGGGCACGCGGTGGGTCAGCAAATCCATCAGAAAAGCGTCTTCACCCGCGGGTGGTGCTTTGATCAGTTCGATCAATTCAGCGGTTTGCTTGGCGCTCAAAGGAAGCGGGGGAATTCCCAACGCAGCGCGTTCGGCCACATGGTCTCGGTAGGCTTGCAACATGACTATCTCCTGACTTTAAAACGGTGAGTGAAACATCCCTTGTTCACTCAAAAAAAACTTTGGCATCTTCGGAAACGGGTTGCCCGGTGGCATGCGCACGTTGCAGCAACTGCCAAAAATAACGGTAGGTGGCGCGGTCAAGCAGTTTTCCACCCATATTGATCGGTGCCCATGCCGCGCGCTGGGCGGCAAACAACACATCACAAGCCCGTTCGATGTCTGCCGCTGAAGGCGCCATGGCCGCCAAGATAGGACGAATTTGTGCTGGGTGGATGCTCCACATGCGGGTGTAACCCAATTCTTGCGAAGCGCGTCGTGCTGCGTTTTCAACCGCGTAGGTGTCATCGAATTCGGTGACCACACTGTGCGAGGGCACTTTGCCATGCGCATGGCAGGCACTGGAGATTTCCAATTTGGCACGCAACACCAACGGGTGGCTGAATTGTCCGTCGGCATCCATGCCGCTGGATGCGATCGCACCCGCATGCGCCGACACAAAATCCATCAATCCAAAACTGATGGACTGCAAACGCGGATGCGACGCGATCTCGAAAGCGCGGTGCACCGCCGCCGGGGATTCGATCAACGCATGCACCGCCAACCCAGTGGCACCGGCTTGATCGATCGCACGAACGGCTTTGTCTATGTCAGCGAATGACTCGACCTTGGGCAACATGACATGGCACAGGCGATGCCCGACTTTGCCCACGATCTCTTCGATATCGGTGTGAAAACTGTCATGGTCTACCGGATGCACCCGAACCGCCACTCTGGCTTTGGCAGGATCTTGAGCAACTGCAACTTGGCATCAGCCAGACTCTGGCGCAGCTCGATGATTATCTGGCC
>JALRAA010000412.1 GCA_023262645.1 Burkholderiaceae bacterium | reverse complement strand
ATACTTGTCGGTTTGTTGGTCGGCGTCGCACCGCAACTGATAGGGGCATTTTTAGGCCCGCACAAACCTGACGCCGCCAAAAATTCTCCTTACGAATGCGGCTTTGAGGCATTTGAAGATGCCCGCATGAAGTTTGATGTGCGTTACTACTTGGTCGCTATTTTGTTTATTTTGTTTGACCTCGAAATTGCTTTTTTGTTTCCTTGGGCGGTTTCTCTCAAGGAAATTGGTCTCACCGGTTTTATTGCCATGATGATTTTTCTTGCCATTCTGGTCGTGGGCTTTGTCTATGAATGGAAAAAGGGAGCCCTTGACTGGGAATGACACATGTCACTTGAAGGCGTTTTCAAAGAAGGCTTCATCACCACCTCTTACGATTCGGTGGTCAATTGGGCCAAGACGGGTTCTTTGTGGCCCATGACATTTGGACTGGCCTGTTGCGCGGTAGAGATGATGCACGCAGGCGCGGCGCGTTACGACATAGACCGCTTCGGTATGTTGTTTCGCCCCAGCCCGCGCCAATCGGATTTGATGATCGTGGCTGGCACCTTGTGCAACAAAATGGCGCCTGCCTTGCGCAAGGTCTATGACCAAATGTCAGAGCCACGCTGGGTGCTCTCCATGGGTTCATGCGCCAACGGCGGCGGGTATTACCACTACAGCTATTCCGTGGTTCGCGGTTGTGACCGCATAGTTCCGGTGGACGTGTATGTGCCCGGTTGCCCTCCGACAGCAGAAGCATTGCTTTATGGCATTTTGCAATTGCAATCCAAAATTCGCCGCGAAAACACGATCGCGCGTTGACATTGTTTATGACCATCACTGTTTCGATAGACGCACTCCAAGCCTCGCTCAGGCATGTTTTGGGAACACAGATCCAAGATCTGCAATTGGCCTTGGGCGAATTGACATTGACCGTCAAAGAAAATGATTACTTGGCGGTTGCAACCACGCTGAGAGATCATCCCGACTTGGCTTTTGAACAGCTGCTTGATTTGTGTGGCATGGATTACTCAGCATACAAAGATGGTGCTGAATCAAAGTACACACAAGCGCCGCGTTACGCCGTGGTGTTGCATTTGCTGTCCTTCACCCACAACTGGCGTCTTCGTTTGCGTGTGCATGCCAGCGATGACGATATGCCCCAACTCGATTCGGTCACCAACGTGTGGAACGCGGCCAATTGGTTTGAGCGCGAAGCCTTCGATCTGTTTGGCATTCTCTTCAAAGACCATGTGGATTTGCGCCGCTTGTTGACCGATTATGGGTTCATCGGGCACCCGTTTCGCAAAGACTTTCCTACCTCGGGACATGTGGAAATGCGTTACGACGCCGAGCAAAAACGTGTCATCTACCAACCCGTCACCATCGAGCCTCGCGAAATCACGCCGCGCATCATTCGCGAAGAGCACTATGGCGGTTTGCACTGAAAGGGTGAGACATGGCTGACATCAAGAACTACACCCTGAA
>JALRAA010000411.1 GCA_023262645.1 Burkholderiaceae bacterium | reverse complement strand
AATAGCATATCGAAATGGAATAGTCAATGTAAACCTAATTGTCAACGATGCGACAAGTTGACGCAGGGATAGAATGTAAACTTGGAGCGGAAGATGGGAGTCGAACCCACGCTTACAGGGTGGAAGCCTATCGTGCTACCGTAACACTTCTTCCGCATATTGGTGATCCCAGTCGGATTCGAACCGGCATTGACGGCGTGAAAGGCCGTTGTCCTAACCATTAGACGATGGGACCATATTGGCTGGAGTGGCAGGATTCGAACCTGCGACCAAGGCATTAACAGTGCCCTGCGCTACCGCTGCGCCACACTCCAATATTGGCGATCTGGACGGGACTCGAACCCGTGACCTCTGCCGTGACAGGGCAGTGTTCTAACCAACTAAACTACCAGACCATTATACTCTACTTAGAAGGATACAGGTTTACTATCTTTCGGCGTCTGGTGGTTGCAATCCAGAGCAGACTGCCTACGGACAAGGCTAAGGGACTTCTATTTTCTATGGCCAACCCAAAGCGAGCCTGTACCCTTCTAAGTAGAGTTGGAGTTCCGTCCCGGAGTTCAACCGAGTTCTCAAGGATTTGCAGTCCTGCGCCTTAGCATCCGACCCACGGAACTTACCCACTATTATACCCAATCTATATGGAATGTCAAGGACGTTCCTGAGTTCTGATATTCCTTGACATACCGTTTCATAGCACTCCTGGTAATGTTGCGATATACAACTTGATTTCCATCTTTAAGATAAACAGTTAGTATATAACTATTCATGCTAGGCATCGTTCAAACTCCAAGCAACATAATCTGGATTCTCAATATAATAAGCAATATAACGATCAGCGGCAACCCGTGAGATACCACGGAATGTTTTAGTATGAGCCTCTGATTTTCTATCAGCCCAAATCGTCAGATTATAAGTTTTAACATTAGCCATGATTAGTTCCTCACATTCATTAAACGGATTTTTAAACCTTCATAATCTGGTAGTTTGGTATTATACTTTCTACCATTCTCACCATTCCGCTTGCATTTATCTACATATGCTTTAGCTCCAGCTTTAGACTGAAATAGTCCATAACATTCACCGTCCCATACATGTTCACCATAAGATGTATGCTCAATCTGGAATACACCATAGACTTTCATAATTAATCCTCCAGAGTTCCAGGAACTGCCCAATACGAGATATCAACTGACAGAATAACATCTGTTAGCCATTCGATAGCATCGATTTGGCGAGTATTATCTTCACGTATAGAATAAAAGACTACCATATTAATCCTCCACAATCTTGCCAGCATCAAAAGAAGGAGCAGCACCCAAAAGGACTTCTCGGATCTCAGTCCACTCACCATCAATTTCTTTTTTGAAATTTTTCAGTTTATAGGCGTATTCGGCTTCCTGAGCCTGAGAGAGATATTTGTAAGCGCCCAGAAACGTATCACCCTCGTAAGCGATACAGTGGAAAAGAACATATAC
>JALRAA010000410.1 GCA_023262645.1 Burkholderiaceae bacterium | reverse complement strand
GATTTCCAGTTTCAAATTCTGTTCTTAAATCTTTTACTAATTGATATGGAGCTAACACATAAGAGCGCATCTGGTTACCCCATGAGCCAGTATTTGAATTTTTTAAAGCATCAATTTTTGCTTGCTCTTCTTGATGTTTCTTCTCTAATAATTTTGATTGCAATACTGCTAATGCTGTGGCTTTATTTTGTAATTCTCCAACCAAGCCATGCGTTTTTGCACAATGGCTTGCAAAGGTTCGCGGGCCTGAAACTGAACCACTTGCACGGGCTGCGTCAATGCTTGCACTTTGGCCAAATCATGGGCACACCAACGGCCCCACAAAAACGCTTGCTGGTTGGCTTGCACTTGCACGCCATTGAGTTCTATCGCACGCAAGATGGCTACCTCGCTCAGCGGAATCCATCCACGTTGCCAAGCAAAGCCCATCACCATCGGATTGATGAAGATGCTGTCACCCAGCAATTGGGTGGCGACGGCGTTCGCGTCGAACGCGCCCATGTGGTTGGCTTCATTGCCCAGCGCTTGCAAAATATCTTGTAAGCAACTTTCGCTGGGGTTGGCCCAAGCGCCGTTTTTCACAAATGCGGCGGTGGGTGTGGCCAAGCCGTTGATGGCAACCCGGGTGCGCCCGGGGCGCATGCGCACCATGGTTTCTTTGCCTGCGGTGACGATCGGGTCACAGCCCAAAATCAGGTCCGCCGCTGCGGTGGACACGCGGGTGGTGCGAATGTCTGCTTGGTTGTCGGCGATCAACACATGGCTCCATGTCGCGCCGCCTTTTTGCGCCAAGCCGGCAGAGTCTTGGGTGACGATGCCCTTGCCTTCGATGTGCGCGGCCATGCCCAGCAACTGCCCGATGGTGATGACACCGGTGCCGCCCACGCCAGCCACCACGATGCCGTAGCCACCCGGATACGCACCTCGCGCCAACGCCGGCAACACCGGGTCAGGCAGCTCGCCAAGTTGCGACGGGCTGGGGCGTTCACCGCCTTTGCTTTTTTTGCGCAACTGTCCGCCTTCGACCGTCACAAAACTCGGGCAAAAGCCTTTGACGCAACTTTGGTCTTTGTTGCATGTGCTTTGGTTGATGCTGCGTTTGCGGCCCAGTTCGGTTTCCAGGGGCTCCACGCTCAAGCAGTTGCTTTGCGAACTGCAGTCACCACAGCCTTCACACACGGCTTCATTGATCACCACACGCACCGCAGGGTCGACCATGGTGCCGCGCTTGCGGCGACGGCGTTTTTCAGTGGCACAGGTTTGGTCGTAAATGATGACGGTACAGCCTTTGATGTCGCGCATGGTGCGCTGTACCCGATCGAGTTCATCACGGTGTTCGACCGCCACACCTTCTGGCAAACCGAGCAAACTGCCGGGCACGCCGTTTTGTCCCACTGGATCGTATTTTTCCGGTTCATCGGTGACGATCACGATGCGCTTGGCGCCTTCGGCGCGCATGCTTTGCGCGATTTGAACCACGCTGTGGCCT
>JALRAA010000040.1:8594-8904 GCA_023262645.1 Burkholderiaceae bacterium | reverse complement strand
GAACACAGCAAAACGCAAATTCACGCAAAACGCGGTGGCCAATATCACCCAAGCGAGAGCGCCTGCTCCCAACAGCGGAATGGCTGCCAGTTGAGCGCTGCCGCCATAGATCAGCAATGTCATCAGCGTCGACATGGCGGGACCCAAGCCTGCTTGCACCATGGCCACACCGGTCATCAAACCCCATGCCCAAATACCGGGGGCTACCTTGAGGGTGTCGACCATGCCTTGGCGAAATGACGGATGGCGAAAGTTGGCGGGATCAAAAAACATTGTTCAGTGGGACGCCTCGCCCAAAACCCAACCAACG
>JALRAA010000040.1:0-8584 GCA_023262645.1 Burkholderiaceae bacterium | reverse complement strand
GGGCTGGCTGTGTAAAAACTCAGCGGCGCTGATGCGCTTGCCACCGGGTTTTTGCAACTGGTGAATACGCAGCGCACCTTGCCCGCAAGCCACATCCAGTGCGTCAGCATGCAAGCGCAGCACAGTGCCAGGTGTTGCATGGGTGTGTTCAGTCAGCGCGGATGCGGACCAGACTTTGAGTAGTTGGTGGTTAAGCACGGTGTGTGCGCCGGGAAATGGGTCAAACGCCCGAATGCGTTGCGACAAAACGCTGGCGGGCTGGTGCCAATCGATCAGCGCTTCTTCTTTCAAAATTTTGGCAGCGTAGGTCACGCCTTCGGTGGATTGCACTTGGGCGTTGAGCTGTGAGAACGAACCCAGTGTGTCAACGATCAAACGTGCACCCAATGTGGCCAATTTGTCGTGCAGATGCGTGCTGGTGTCTGTGTCGGCGATGGCCAGGCTTTCTCGCATCAGCACTGGCCCGGTGTCCAATCCGGCGTCCATTTGCATGATGCACACACCGGTTTGTTTGTCACCGGCTTCAATCGCACGTTGAATGGGCGCAGCACCGCGCCAGCGCGGCAGCAAAGAGGCATGGATATTCAGACAGCCCAGCGGTACGCTGTGCAATGCCCATTCAGGCAACACCAGTCCGTAAGCCACCACCACCATGGCTTGCGCGCCGCTGTTTGCGATGGCTTGCTGAGCCTGCAATGCGTCTGCGGCGTACTTGCCATCCAGACGCAAGCTCGCCGGTTGGATCAACGGTAACTGGTGTTCGATGGCGTATTGTTTGACCGCAGAGGCTTGTAGCTTCATGCCCCGACCGGCGGGCCGATCAGGTTGTGTCATGACCAAAGCGATGTCGTGTCCCGCCGCGTGTATTGCAGCGAGCGCCGTGCGCGCAAACTCCGGGGTTCCGGCGAAAACCAAGCGCATGAATCAGCGCTCGAGTTCGCGTTGGGCTTTGAGCAATTTGCTTTTGATGCGCATGCGTTTGAGTACCGACAAGTACTCGACAAAGACTTTGCCCATCAAATGGTCCATTTCATGTTGGATGCATATGGACAGCAAACCATCGGCTTCTATGGTGATGGATTCGCCCTGTTCATTGAGTGCCTGTACCTTGACCCGAGCCGGTCTTTCCACGCCGTCAAAAATGCCAGGGACTGACAAACAACCTTCTTCATTCTTAACCCGGTCTTCGCTGGCCCACACCAGCTCGGGATTGATCAACACCTGAGGTTGGTTGCGTTCTTCGGAGACATCAAGCACCAGCATGCGTTCGTGCACATTGACTTGGGTAGCAGCCAATCCGACGCCCTTGGCGTCGTACATGGTTTCGAGCATGTCAGCAGCCAGTGCGCGTATGCGCTCATCGACCACTGCAACAGGTTTGGCGACGGTATGCAACCGTGGATCGGGGTAAGAAAGAATGGGTAGTAAAGCCATGCCCTTATTGTCGCTTTTTTGAAAACCCCGCAGGGGCGCGACGGTTTCATAAAAACGCAGTGGCGGTTTTCCATCTGTGCGCCGGTCTGCCTAAGCTTGTGGCAAACAGCTGCGGGATGGATTTCAATGGACAGTTCTTCACACCAAGTTTGCCTCGACCAAAACCATGGGCACAGCCACTGGCGCGACTGGCTTCGTTTGGGTTTGACGCCCGGGGTGGGTATCAGCGCACAACACACATTGGTTCATGAATTTGGTCACCCAAGCGCTGTCTTTGCGCAACCTGTTTCAGCGTTGCAGCGGTTTGTTTCGGAGGCTCAGGCGCATTCTTTGCAGCGTATTCCGCCAGAGTGGGAATCGGTCTGTCAGCGCACCCAAGCTTGGCTGGCGCAATCCCTGCCAAACATGCAGCAAGAGGTCTGGACTTGGGCGCATCCGAGGTATCCCGCCAGCTTGCGCGACATAGACGAACCGCCGTTGGTGTTGTTCGCACAGGGCCAGTTGCAACTAGCCTGCTGGCAGGGTGTGGCGGTGGTGGGCAGTCGCAATCCCACGCCGCAGGGCAAGGAAAACGCACGCCGTTTTGCCCATGCGTTGCAACAGTCAGGTTGTTGCATTGTGTCCGGGCTGGCCATGGGCATCGACGCAGCAGCGCACCACGGGGCATTGGAGTGCGCCAGCAACCACCGTTGTGCCACAGTCGCTGTGGTGGGCACGGGCTTGGATCGCGTCTACCCCAGACAAAACCACAGCCTGGCCAGGCAAGTGGCGCAACACGGTTGGCTGCTGAGCGAATTGCCGCCGGGCACACCGCCTTTGCCGCACCATTTCCCGCGACGAAATCGTTTGATTGCAGGTTTGAGCCATGGCGTGTTGGTGGTGGAAGCGGCATTGAAATCGGGTTCACTTATCACTGCAGATTTGGCGCTGTCGCAAGGCAAAGAAGTTTTCGCCATCCCAGGGTCTATCCATTCGGTGTTATCGCACGGTTGCCATGCACTGCTTCGGCAAGGCGCCAAGCTGGTTGAAAACGCGCAAGATGTTTTGGAGGAATTACCGTTTTCCACCCACAGCCTGAACGATGAAGAAAACACCCGCCATGCCACTCTACCGACAGACCCCCATCAGCAATCGGTGTGCAAAGCGCTGGGTCATGAACCGCAGCACTTTGAATCGTTGTTGTTGCAAAGTGGTCTTCCTTTGGAAGATGCATTGATCGCTTTGCAACAACTGCAAGATGCGGGGCGCGTGGTGACCATGCCCGGTGGTTGGTACCAGTTGCTGCATTGACCAGTGATGTGTCTTGGAACTGTCGCAATACAGCAAAAAAACCATTCACACATGCGGCGGGCAAGACGGGTTCAAAAAAGGTTATATTGCAGCCATGTTCGATGTTCTCGTATACGTCTACGAACACTACTGGCGTGGTGACGTTTGTCCCGAATTGCCGCTTCTGGGTCGCAAACTCAGCGCTGCAGGATTCGACGCCGAAGAAATTCAACAGGCCTTGTCTTGGCTGGCTGGACTCAACAGCGCCGCTCAACACGCGGACTTGATTCACCTGCACCCGCAACGCGTTCCATCTGCTTATGCGCAATCACCGCTGAGCATGCGGGTGTATTCCGAAGCAGAACAAAAACATTTGGGTGCAGAGGGTTTGGGCTTTGTCACCTTTTTAGAAAACGCAGGCATCATGTCTGCGCAAATGCGTGAAATCGTGGTGGACCGCGCCATGGCAGTGACCGATCACCCCGTGGGCTTGGACGATTTGAAAATCATCGTGCTGATGGTGTTTTGGAGTGCAGGCATTGAGCCAGATGCGTTGGTGCTCGATGAACTGTGTGACGACAACCAAGACCGTTTGGCCCATTGAGCACAGGACAGACAACAAAAAAGACAGCCTTGGCTGCCTTTTTTCATGTCTGAGCAGGGTGACTGCGCTTAAACCACTGCTCCCGCATTCGGATCGTTCGGGTCTTCTTCCGGGCCGTCTTTTTTCACAGCCTTGATCAAATCTTCGCGGCGAATACCCAGCCACATGGCAATGGCGGCTGCCACAAACACCGATGAATAAATACCAAACAAGATACCGATGGTCAAAGCCAATGCAAAGTAGTGCAAGGTAGCGCCACCAAACAGCAACATAGACAGCACCATCAACTGTGTGCTGCCGTGCGTGATGATGGTGCGGCTGATGGTGGAAGTGATCGCGTTGTCGATGATTTCTACCGTGCTCATTTTGCGAAAGCGCCGGAAGTTTTCTCGCACCCGGTCGAAAATCACCACCGATTCATTCACCGAATAACCCAGCACAGCCAAAACGGCAGCCAGCACGGGCAATGAAAACTCCCATTGGAAGTAGGCAAAAAAGCCCAGAATGATGATGACGTCATGCAAGTTGGCAATGATGCCTGCGACCGCGTATTTCCACTCGAAGCGAATCGCCAAATAAATCATGATGCCCACCACGACAAATGCCAGTGCTTTCAAACCATCGATCGCCAGTTCATCGCCCACTTGAGGACCGACAAATTCGGTGCGCTTGAGCGTGGCTTGTTCATCGGTTTGCTTGAGCGCGGCCATGACGCGCGTGCTTTGCTCGGTGGCCGTCGTACCCTTCGCCGCCGGCATGCGGATCAGCACATCGCGTGCCGAGCCAAAGTGCTGTACTTGTACGTCGGTGTAGCCCAATGCGGAAATGCGTTCGCGCATCGGGTCAAGCGCGACGGGTTGGCTAAAGCCAATTTCCATCAACGTGCCGCCTGTGAATTCAACCGACAAATGCAAACCTCTGCTGAACAGAAAAAACACCGCGGCCAAAAAGGTGATGAATGACACCACATTGAAAATCAGCGCATGGCGCATGAACGGTATGTCACGTTTGATTTTGAAAAATTCCATGGTGTTTCCTTAATCGTCAGAGGCGCGACGGCAACGTCAACGGCGTGGTGTTAGTCAGTCTGCCTTGGCGCGTTCAATGGCTTTTTGGGTGAGATCGTCGGGCCGCCACACCGTGCCAATGGACACCGATTGCAAACGTTTTTGTCGGCCATACCAAAGGTTGACCAAACCGCGCGAGAAAAACACCGCCGAGAACATGCTGGTGAGAATGCCCAAGCAATGCACCACCGCAAACCCACGCACCGGCCCAGAACCAAAAGCCAACAAAGCCAACCCAGCGATCAATGTGGTGACGTTGGAATCCAAAATGGTGGACCATGCGCGGTCATAGCCGGTGTGGATGGCGGTTTGCGGCGCCGCACCGTTTCGCAGTTCCTCGCGCACGCGTTCATTGATCAATACGTTGGCGTCAATGGCCATGCCCAACACCAATGCCATCGCGGCCATGCCAGGCAAGGTGAGTGTGGCTTGCAACATAGACAACACGGCCACCAGCAACAGCAAATTGACCGCCAGCGCAATGCTTGAAATCACGCCAAACAGCATGTAGTAAAAGCACATGAAAGCGGCGACAGCCACAAAGCCCCAGGTGACACTGTCAAAACCTTTGGCAATGTTTTCAGCGCCCAGCGAAGGTCCAATGGTGCGTTCTTCAATGATTTCCATGGGCGCGGCCAGCGACCCCGCGCGCAGCAACAAAGCGGTGTCCGTGGCTTCCACGGAGGTCATGCGCCCAGAAATTTGCACGCGCCCACCGCCAATTTCTGTGCGGATCACAGGCGCTGTCACCACTTCGCCTTTGCCTTTTTCAAACAACAAAATCGCCATGCGCTTGCCGACGTTTTCGCGGGTCACGTCTTTGAAAATGCGTGCGCCTTTGGCGTCAAGCGTCAGATGTACCGCGGCTTCTTGGGTTTGGTTGTCAAACCCAGGCTGTGCATCTGTCAGGTTCTCGCCGGTGAGCAGTACCTGCTTTTTCACAATGACCGCTTGGCCGTTGCGGTCGAGGTATTTTTCGGTGCCAAAAGGCACCATGCCATTGGTTTGGTCAGCTGAACGGGCTTCGCTGCTCTCGTCGACCAAGCGCACCTCCAAGGTGGCCGTGCGACCCAAAATGTCTTTGGCTTTGGCAGTGTCTTGCACCCCGGGCAATTGCACCACGATGCGGTCAAGCCCTTGTTGTTGAATGACTGGCTCGGCCACGCCGAGTTCGTTGATGCGGTTGTGCAGTGTGGTGATGTTTTGTTTCAGCGCTTGGTCTTGC
The DNA here is from genome assembly GCA_023262645.1 of Burkholderiaceae bacterium. Taxonomy (GTDB): domain Bacteria; phylum Pseudomonadota; class Gammaproteobacteria; order Burkholderiales; family Burkholderiaceae_C; genus Limnohabitans. The sequence continues at coordinate 2,985 of JALRAA010000040.1, read as the reverse complement.
ACTCGGCGCGCGGCTTCGGGTTTTAGCGTGGCTTGGATGCCGACGTCACCCCCAGATACAGGTGCCGAGGTGGCGACCAATTCAGGAAACTGGTCACGAATCAGCGCCGCCGCTGCATCTGCCGTCGCTTTGTCTTTGAACACAATGTCGATGGCTTGGTCGTTGCGCGAAATACCGCCGTGGCGAATGGATTTTTCGCGCATGGCAGTGCGCAAATCGCCCGCTGTGGCTTCTGCTTTTTTGGTGAGCGCCGCTTGCATGTCCACTTGCAACATGAAATGCACACCGCCGCGCAAATCGAGACCCAAATACATGGGCGCAGCGCGCAAGCTGCTGAGCCATGTTGGGGTACGCGCGATCAGGTTCAGCGCCACGATGTAAGACGGGTTCTCGGCATCGGTATTGAGCGTGCGTTGGATCGCGTCTTTGGCTTTGAGTTGCTGTTCGGTGGTGTCAAACCGCACGCGCAGCGAATTGTTTTCAAGGCTTATCAATGCAGGTGTGAGCCCGGCGGCTTTGAGCGCATCTTCGACCTTGCCCTGGGTATCGAGGTCTACTTTCGCGCTGCTGCGTCCCGGCGAGACTTGAACCGCTGGCGCTTCGCCAAAAAAGTTGGGCAAGGTGTACAAACTGCCCAGCAAAACGGCAATGGCAATGACCAGGTATTTCCAAAGTGCGTAACGGTTCATGGGACTGAGGTAAATTATTTGATGGAGCCCTTGGGCAGTACTTGCACCACAGCGCTGCGCTGCATTTGCAACACCACGCCATTGCCGACGTCCAGACCAATTTGGTTGTCGCCCAGCTTGTCTATCTTGCCCAGCATGCCGCCGGTAGTGACCACCTCATCGCCTTTGGCCAGCGCATCGAGCATGGCTTTGAGCTCTTTTTGGCGCTTCATTTGCGGGCGGATCATGACGAAATACAGCACCACAAACATCAACACCAGCGGCAACATGCTCATCAGCGAAGAAGACAAGTCGTTGGCAGGTGCAGCAGCAGGGGCAGATTGGGCGTAAGCAGTCGATAAAAACACAAAAACTCTCCTGAGAAAGGCAACCGGCGATTGTATGCGGTTGGTATGACCTGTTGATTTGTGTGTATCTGGGGATGGTTTGCCTAACAGACACCACAAAGTACGCGTGCATACATCACCCAACCTCCCCAAAATAATCCAGAAGTGTCTGTGCTCGATGCATCGCGGAAAAAAAGTTAGGCATCAACAGACAGAATCGCAGACCCTACCGACACCCATGCGATACCCATGCCCAGCTACGCCCACATACGCCCGCAGATGAAAACCGGCGACCTGCTGTTTTGGCGCAACCACAAGGGCGGTCCCACCATCGGCTACTTGGAGCGATTCATCGTGCAAGCGGGCACCATGTCGCCCTACATCCATGTCGGCATGTGCTGGGTCGAAGGCGGGCGGGTGTGGGTGATGGAGATCACCACGCGAGGTTGTGCGCCCAGGTTGCTGTCACTGACCGGCGACTTTGCTTGGATCGCCGCACCACAAGCCCTCAGCAAAGAAGCCCTGTGGCGAGCACAAAGCTTCTTCGGTGAATGGACCTACTCGCGCTGGCAAGCATTCACAGGCTGGCTGGGCCGACTTTCCATCGGCAAAGACCTGCAAGGCCAATGCGCCGAATACGTGCTGACCATCTTGAACGACTGCGAACACCTGAAATTCACCAACCCCACCGCCACCCCGCAAGGCGTGGCCGATGCAGCCCTGATGCAATGGCAAACCCCGCTGCTGCACGTGAGCAACCCTAAGCGTGACAGCATTTATCCGCCGGATATGGGGTGAGTTCCGAAAATATTCATGGCCGCATTTCGATCAACAGCGCTTGAAGCAGGTCGGCCCCGGCCGACGATGTGAATGCGTGGAGGCGAGGCCGAGCCTGCGTCAGGTGCCAAAACAGGCTCGCCAATCGCCAGCCAATCCATTTAGCGCGAGGGGTGCTGAATTGCTGCGTTGTTCAACTTCTCGCAAACACCAACAACTCAGTGATTCGCCCTTGATCCGCTGCCCGCAAACCCGCGATGTATTGCTCGCGCAATTTGCCTGCCGATGTGATGGATGCTGAGCCTGCGCCCCAACTCAGTCGATCACGCCCAAGGCGCATCGCCAATAAGTCCGCCATCAAACGAGCATGTCGGCCATTGCCATTGGCAAAGGCGTGAATCCAAACCAACTGGTGATGAAACCGCACTGCAATTTCATCTGCATGGAAGACTTGGTGCGCAATCTGGTAGCGGGTGTTGTCCAACAGATCGCGCAATTTCACAGCGATTTGCGTCCAATCGACGCCTATGTTTTTGTGGCTGTTGCGAAAGCTGCCCGCCCACCGCCAGGTCTTGTCAAACATCTGCTTGTGCAAGTCACGAACAAAGCCTTCGTCCAGTAATTCACGTTGGGTTTGTCGTGCCGCCCATTGGTCACCCTGAGCGATATTCAATTGCTCCCACGCGTTCAGATCAGCTTGGGTGCTGATGTGTTTCGGTATCAGTCCGGCAGCTTCATCCGGATCAAGCGGGGTGGCACCCGGCGGATAAAAAAAATTCATGATAGCAAAAACCGATTAAAACTGAAGACCCACAAAGGTCTTGCGCTTCATCTGTTCATAAACCTTCCTGTTGAATGAATACAATTTACCAGGACGGTGTCTAACCTGTTTCTCCATCTCATTTTCGTCAGTCAGCAACCCTGTAGTGAAGAGTTTTTTCCGGAAATTTCTTCTGTCAAACTCAACGCCCAGGATCTGTTCAAAAACATGCTGTAGATCGCGGAGCGAGAATTTATCTTCCAATAAATTGAAAATGATGGGCTCTTCCTGGATCTTACGCTGCAAAGCAGCTACACAAGTATCGAGAATGAGTTTGTGATCGAAGGCCATGGTCTTGATATCGGAAACCGCATGCCAGTGGAGTGCATTGTCAGTAATCTTCAGTTGATGATCCTTCACATTGACGAGTGCC
>JALRAA010000409.1 GCA_023262645.1 Burkholderiaceae bacterium | reverse complement strand
AAGTCTTTGGCAATGTGGAACACCGTGTTTCGGGTGATGCCATTGAGCGCGCCAGCGGACAGGTCTGGCGTGTAAATCACGCCGCCTTTGATGATGAACAGGTTTTCGCCCGCACCTTCGGACACAAATCCCGATGCATCTAAAAGCAACGCCTCGTCATAGCCGTCGTCCAGCGCTTCCATGTTGGCCAATATCGAGTTGGTGTAGTTGCTCACCGCCTTGGCCTGCGTCATGGTGATGTTGACATGGTGTCGTGTGTAGCTGCTGGTTTTGACGCGGATACCGCGCTTCATGCCATCGTCACCCAAATAAGCGCCCCATGTCCATGCGGCCACCATCAGGTGAATTTGATTTCCTTTGGGGCTGACACCGAGCTTTTGTGAACCGATCCAAGTCAAGGGCCGCACATAACCCGCTTTCAACTGGTTCGCGCGCACCACGGTGCGTTGCGCTTCGTTCACTTGTTCTTGGGTAAACGGGATTTTCATGCGCAAAATTTTGGCGCTGTTGAACAACCGTTCTGTGTGTTCTTGCAAGCGGAAAATGGCGGTGCCGTTCACGGTGTCATAAGCACGCACGCCTTCAAACGCGCCACAACCGTAATGCAAGGTGTGTGACAGCACATGGATCTTGGCGTCACGCCATTCCACGAGCTCGCCATCCATCCAAATCTTGCCGTCACGGTCGTGCATGGGGGGAGGCAGGGCGCTCATGGAAATCCTTTCGGGGGCAGTCAGACAGTTAAAAGGACGCGATTTTACGTCCCGCCGTCGCCCTCAGAACCCGCCGTGTGGCGTTTCAATACATAGCGCACCAAACGCCCTTGTTCAAACTCGCATTCCACCTTGTCGTTGGCCGGGTCTTGCCACACAAATATTTCGGGCTGCTGATTGGGTGCGGATTGCAATTGGCCCAAACTTCGTGCCAGACCAATGACGGTCAACAAACGCTGTCCCGGGTGCAATTGGGCATGAAACATCACCGCGTTGTCGAGCGTGCCCATGGGGCGTTCGGCAGCGCTCTCCATGGTTTTCATCAAACGGGTGACGTGTTGCAACAGCCAAAAAATGATGCCGCTTGAAACCAGCGAAAAGCCCCACCAACCGAAAGCGCGAAAAGACCCATACAGCAACGCTGCGAGGCCAAGGGTGAGCGCCAAGGTTCGCCAGTTCATGTCAAGCCCACTGCCGCAACACGGCAATCGCCTCGTCCACCCGTTCGACCGCATGCACCGTCATGCCCTCGATCGGCTTTTTAGGCGCATTCGCCTTGGGGATCAAGGCCACGCTAAAGCCGAGTTTGGCGGCTTCTTTCAAGCGCTCTTGGCCGCGCGGCGCAGGCCGCACTTCTCCGGCCAAGCCGATTTCACCGAAGGCCAAAAATCCTTTGGGCAACGGCTTGCCGCGCAAACTGCTTTGGATGGCCAACAACACGGCCAAGTCAGCAGCCGGTTCAGTGATGCGCACACCACCCACCGCGTTGACAAACA
>JALRAA010000408.1 GCA_023262645.1 Burkholderiaceae bacterium | reverse complement strand
GAAGGGGAAGGAGACATGCCCAAAGGCGTGGCATGGTGCTCAGCCGTCAGGTACACGTGAATACCAATGCGGTCGTAAGCCTCGATCAGCTGTAGCCGTTCTTCATAAAAATCACTCAACGCCGCGCCACTGTTGTCGAGGTGATCGAATACGCCGAATTTCATGGTCAAGTGCCCGTGTTTGAGTGCCTGGCAAAAATGGGGTCCGCCGTGAAGTCAATCGATACTACAACACCCGCTTTCATTGTGCTGTCGAAAAAAGTTCAGGCCTATGCGTTGTCCACTCGCCACGCATGAGGGACGAAATTACACGCAATTAGGATACCCCCGCCAAAAAGAGTACAATAAGACGGTCTGCAGCTAATTGCTGTCCTTGACTGCAGCCAGGTTTGAGATGGGCAGCGGTACCCCAACACCGCACACCTCCACCCAGGTCCAACACCGTCGGACACTTTTGGTGGTCACACTTTTCTCCTTGGCAAGCTTCACTCTCGTCGGCTATCTGGCCCTCGTATTGCCCCCGCTCAGCTTTATTTGACTGGCGGGTACCCAGGCTCACATCGCCTGATCTTTTTTGGTTTTCATGTCATTTCATACTTCACTGCCATTTGCAGTTGGCAAATATCTGATCACTCCGATCACCCGCACCGCTACCACCGGTGCCTACACAGCTTCTCTGTCCATTCGACGCGGTCAAGGCACACAAACCCATGACCGGGTATATACCTTCAAGCCCGAATTCGACAACAAGGACAGCGCGCTTATGTATGCGGCGGCACAAGGGCGCTACTGGCTTTTGAACCCAGACTCACTTGCCTGACCTACATTCAACCCAGGAAACAATATGGCCAAAGAAGAACTCATCGAGATGCGCGGCAAAGTGGATGAGGTGTTACCCGACATGCGCTATCGCGTCACGGTTGAGAACGGTCATCAACTGATCGCTTATACCGGAGGCAAGATGCGAAAACACAGCATCCGCATCCTCACAGGCGACCAGGTCACATTGGAGATGTCGCCCTACGATCTTTCCAAGGGACGTATCACGTTCCGTCACATTGAAAACCGGACACCCCGCGTGGGAAAACCGGCTTTCAAACGCAAGCGTTGAAGCGTTTGCAATTCTCCCTTCACTTGTTTTACCCCGTGCCTTGATGAACTCCGGGCGCATTTTTTGAAAGACCCCCACATGAACAACAAACTTTACGTTGGCAACCTGTCCTACTCGGTGCGTGACGACGATCTGCAACAACATTTCTCTGCCTTTGGCAACGTCCAATCCGCCAAAGTGATGATGGAACGCGACACCGGTCGCTCCAAAGGCTTTGGTTTTGTCGAGATGAGCACAGCCCAGGAAGCTCAAGCGGCCATCGATGGCCTGAACGGCAAAAACATGGGGGGGCGCGACCTGACCGTGAACATTGCTCGCCCGATGGAATCTCGCCCCCCGCGTGACAACGCTGGTGGTTATGGTGGCGGCGGACGTCGCAACT
>JALRAA010000407.1 GCA_023262645.1 Burkholderiaceae bacterium | reverse complement strand
CCCGCCCGCCTCCAGCACGCCCGCCTTGATATGTTCGACGAGACCGCGGAAATGCGCATTGCACGGCGTGAATTCAGAAAATGTATTGCAAATGCCGATCACCGGACGGCCATCGAACTGATCGTGCGGCACGCCTTTTCCTTTGACCCAACTGCGGTAAGCAAAACCGTCTCTGTCTTGGCGACCAAACCATTGTTGGCTTCGGAGTTCTTCTGGTTTTTTTCGGTGCTTGGGTGTTGTCATGGCTGGAAAAGTTGAATGACTGTAAGGTATGCCTATACTACTCCCGCACGTACCGCCCTCGGCGTGGTGTTTATACGGAGCCTTGCTTTAAGGAGTCATCATGATCGATATATTGCGTGTCACCAACCTGATCCCTTCTTTGATGTCGGCTTTGCAATCCTCATACTTGGTGCACGACAGAGACCACATCACCGACCCCAGTGCGCTCAGCCGAATTCGTGCAATGGTGGGTGGCGGCGACGCGGTGATCGACAAAAAGTTGATGGCCCTTTTTCCTGCGCTCGAATTCATTTCTATTTGTGGCGTCGGCTACGACGGGGTGGATGTGGCCGCCGCCATCGAGCGCGGTGTCAAAGTCGCGCACACGCCGGGCGTGCTGAACGACGACGTGGCCGACTTGGCCTTGGGTTTGATGTTGTCGATTGCGCGCCGTTTGCCGCAAGCCGATAAATTTGTGCGCAACAGCGATTGGGTCGAAGGTCCGTTCCCGTTGAGCACCAAAATGAGCGGTGCGCGTTTGGGCTTGATTGGCATGGGGCGCATCGGCCAAGCGATCGCCAAGCGCGCTTTGGCGTTTGACATGTCTATTGCCTACACCTCTCGCAACAAAGCAGCCGGCGTCAGCTACGCCTATTTCCCCTCAGCCAAGGAATTGGCCGCGAATGTCGATTACCTGGTGGTCATCACGCCCGGGGGCGCGGCCACCAAACATTTGGTGAATGCAGAAGTGTTGTCGGCATTGGGCCCCAAAGGGTATTTGATCAATGTGGCGCGAGGTTCTGTGGTGGACCAAGCCGCCTTGATTGACGCGGTACAAAAGAAAACCATTGCCGGTGCGGCGCTGGATGTGTTTGCAGAAGAGCCTCGGGTGCCCGGCGAATTGCGTTTGGCGCAAAACACCGTGTTGACACCGCATATCGGCAGTGCCACCCAACAAACACGCAAAGCCATGGCCGATCTGTGCTTGGCGAATATGGCGGCTTACTTCGAAGGTAAACCGATACCTGCTTTGGTGCCGGAATGCGCTTGATCAGCGTTCAGCGGCCGTAACCGCCGCCACCGCCGCCGCTTCCGCTCGATCCCGCTTTGCGAAGGCCGCTAGCTGCGCCTTCGCCGCCAGCGATTCACGCCCGCCAGGCAGCACCGGCGGCGCCGCGGGGCGCTTGCCCTGGCAGGTGTACATCCAGCACTCCTCGTGCCGCGGCCGATTCAAGGTCGAGCATTTGGGACAGAGCCAAGCCCCCACCTCGAA
>JALRAA010000406.1 GCA_023262645.1 Burkholderiaceae bacterium | reverse complement strand
GAGTAGATCAGGCATGATAATCGGCACATGCGTATCCGATTTACCAAAATGCAAGGCGCGGGCAATGATTTTGTGGTGCTCGATGAGACACAAGGTTTGCTCGGACTCGGTGCCGATGACTACCGGTTTTTGGCGGATCGGCATTTTGGAGTCGGCGCCGACCAAATACTCAGCGTGCGTGCGGCGCCTTCTTCCGATGTGGACTTTGAATATGTGATCCACAACGCGGACGGCGGCGAGGTTGAGCAATGCGGCAACGGTTCGCGTTGTTTTGTGCGGTTTGTGCGGGAACAAGGATTGACTACCAAAAGCACGATCCGTGTCAAAGTGCATGGCGGTGTCATCAGCTTGCATGAATTGCCGGACGGTCGTGTCAAGGTCGACATGGGGCAACCCGTGTTGGAATTGCCGCGTATTCCATTTCTTTCTGAACATGCCGTGGCGCTCGACAGCAATCCTTTGCTGTGGCGCTTGTCCGTCGGCGAGCAGCATGCCGATGTGGCGGTGGTGTCCATGGGCAACCCGCATGCAGTGACCACGGTGGCAGATGTCGAACAAGCACCGGTGCTGGCGCTGGGCCCATTGATCGAACACCATGTGGCCTTTCCAAATCGGGTCAATGCGGGTTTCATGCAAGTCATGTCCCGACAGCAAATCAAGTTGCGTGTGTTTGAACGCGGCGCTGGTGAAACCTTGGCATGCGGCACCGGTGCGTGCGCTGCTGTGGTGGCCGGTGTGCGACTTGGTCTGCTGGACCCACAGGTAGAGGTGCTAACCCGTGGTGGCAAGTTGACGATTGAATGGTCAGGCCTCGGGCATCCGGTGTGGATGACCGGCCCGGCCACCACGGTATTCACAGGCGAGATGGAGATTCCCACATGAGCAACCCGATCACCCCGATCACCGAAGATGACATCGCCAATTTTTTGGTGAACACGCCTGATTTTTTTGACCGGCATGCACAACTGCTGTCGAGTGTTCGCATCGTCAGCCCGCACGGGCAGCGCGCTGTCAGCCTGCAAGAGCGACAGGCCGATATGTTGCGAGAAAAAATCCGCGCTCTTGAACACCGCATGATGGACATGATCCGCAATGGCAGCGACAACGCCGTGTTGGCTGACCGTTTGCACCGCTGGTCGCAAAGCTTGTTGATATGCCAGCAGGCTGCAGATTTACCCGCTGCCATCGTCGCTGAAATACAGCACCATTTCATGGTGCCGCAAGTGGCGTTGCGGGTGTGGCGTGTGGCCGATAAATTTCAAAAAAAATCGTTTGCACAAAACATCAGCGAAGACGTGAAGCAATTTACCCACGGCATGGCCGCACCGTATTGCGGTGCCAACGCCGAATTTGAAGCGGTGCAATGGCTGGCCCATCCACACGAAGCGCAATCGGTGGAGCCCGAAGCGAACAGGAGGCGGCGGCGCGCTCGCGGGCGCAAGGAGCGTCGGCAGCAGCGGCGGCTCGGCCGGTGCGTGGCCGCACGCGAGCTTC
>JALRAA010000405.1 GCA_023262645.1 Burkholderiaceae bacterium | reverse complement strand
GGCAGCAGGTGTGGTCGATGAGTTTCGCGCCCATGGATTGCGTATTTTTGGGCCAACCCAAGCAGCAGCGCAACTTGAAAGCTCCAAGGCGTTTTCCAAGGCCTTTATGCAGCGCCACCATATCCCGACCGCGGCCTATCAAGTTTTCGAGGAGGCTGACCAAGCCCATGCTTATGTGGATGCGCAGGGCGCACCGATCGTGGTCAAAGCGGATGGACTGGCTGCTGGCAAAGGCGTCGTGGTTGCGACAACCGTCCAAGAAGCGCACCAAGCCATTGACCATATGCTGGCGCTTGACCACACAGGCATTCAACATACCAGCGGCAAACCCAGGGTGGTGATTGAGGAATGGCTGGATGGCGAAGAAGCCAGTTTCATGGTGGTTGCCAAAGGTTTACAAGCCTTGGCCTTGGCCACTTCGCAAGACCATAAACGGTTGCTGGACGGTGACTTGGGACCAAACACCGGCGGCATGGGAGCGTATTCGCCAGCACCGGTGGTCACGCCTGAAATCCACGCGCGGGTCATGCGCGAGGTGATACAGCCGACGCTCAAGGGCATGATGTCTGACGGTATTCCTTACACCGGATTTTTGTACGCCGGTTTGATGATCAGCCCCACCGGACAGATCAAAGTTTTAGAGTTCAATTGCCGCATGGGAGACCCTGAAACCCAGCCGATTTTGTTGCGTCTCAAAAGCGATTTGTTGACGTTGCTGTTGGCGGCCACTGACGATGCTGGAACCGACCTGACACAAGTCGATGTCGAATGGGACCGCCGGGTGGCGTTGGGGGTGGTGATGGCCGCACACGGTTATCCCCAAACTGTTCGCAAAGGTGACGCCATTCATGGTTTGCCCGCTGCCGACAGCCATGCCATGGTGTTTCATGCGGCGACCCAGCGCGAAGGACAACAATTGGTCACAGCTGGTGGTCGGGTGTTGTGCGTGACCGCATTGGGCGACACTGTGCGACAAGCCCAGTCTGTGGCTTATTCGTTGGTAGACCAAATCCACTTTGATGGCGCGCAAGTCAGGCGCGATATCGGACACCGCGCCGTCAAACGTTGACCGGTGTTTTTTTCAGAAAGCCTAAGCCATGAACCCCGCATTTGAATCTGTTCAAAACTATTTAAAGGGCTTGCAGCAACGCATCACCACGGCATTAACCGAGTTAGATGGCACTTCTTTTTTATCTGACGCTTGGGAAAAACCTGCGGGCGAAACCTTGCAAGGCAATGGCATCACCCAAATTCTGGAAAACGGCAAAGTGTTCGAGCGCGCAGGCTGCGGTTTTTCTCACGTCACAGGCCCCAAATTGCCCCCATCAGCCACCCATGACCGCCCTGAGTTGTCGGGCGCGCCTTTTGAAGCCATGGGGGTCTCGCTCGTGTTTCATCCGCGCAATCCGTATGTGCCAACGGTGCATATGAACGTGCGCATGTTGTCGGCTAAAACCGCCGACGGACAAACCGTGGCTTGGTTCGGCGGCGGTATGGACCTGACC
>JALRAA010000404.1 GCA_023262645.1 Burkholderiaceae bacterium | reverse complement strand
GGGTGATGGTTTTGCGCTTGGTGTAGAAGCGCACCGCGTCCGGGCCGTAGGCGTGCAAATCGCCAAACAGCGAACGCTTCCAACCGCCAAACGAGTGGTAGGCAACGGGCACTGGCAGGGGCACATTGACACCCACCATGCCGACCAAAATGTTGTCGGTGAAATAGCGGGCGGCCTCACCATCGCGGGTGAAGATGCAGGTGCCGTTGCCGTACTCGTGGGCGTCGATCAGGTCCATCGCCTCTTGCAGCGTCTTCACGCGCACGACGCCGAGAACCGGCCCGAAAATTTCTTCCTGGTAAATCTTCATGCCGGGCTTGACGTGGTCAAACAAGCATGGACCCAGAAAGTAACCATCCTCATGTCCGGCAACTTTCACACCACGGCCATCAACCAGCAGGGTCGCGCCTTCGGCAACACCTTGATCCACATAGCCCTTGACCTTCTCGAAATGCGGCTTGGTCACCAGCGGACCCATATCGCTCTTGGCATCAAAACCGGAGCCCACCGTCATATTGGCGATCTCGGCCTTGAGGCCGGCAATCACGGCATCCGCCGTCGCGTCACCCACCGCCACCACCAAGGGAATCGCCATGCAACGCTCACCGCAAGAGCCGAATGCCGCACCCATGAGCGCGCTGACCGCATTCGGTACATCGGCATCCGGCATGACCACCGCGTGGTTTTTTGCACCGCCTAGTGCTTGCACGCGCTTGCCATGCTTGCAGCCTTCTGTATAAATGTATTCTGCAATCGGGGTAGAGCCAACAAAGCTCACCGCCTTGACAAGGGGGTCGGTCAAGAGCGTATCCACAGCCTCTTTGTCGCCATTCACCACGTTGAGCACGCCCGGTGGCAAACCGGCCTCCAGCGCCAGTTCGGCAATGCGCAAGGCGCTGGTCGGATCGCGTTCAGACGGCTTCAAGATAAAGCAGTTACCACAGGCCACAGCCATGGGCCACATCCACAGCGGGACCATGGCGGGGAAGTTGAAGGGCGTGATGCCGGCCGTGACACCCAGAGCCTGGAACTCGCTCCACGAATCAATCGACGGGCCCACGTTTTTGCTGTGCTCGCCCTTGAGCAATTCGGGCGCGTAGCTGGCGTACTCGACATTTTCGATACCGCGCTGCAGTTCGCCCAGGGCATCGCTGAGCACCTTGCCATGTTCGGCGGTGATCATGTGGCAGAGCTCATCGGCATGCTTTTCCAGCAGCACCTTCAGGTTGCCCATGACACGGGCGCGTTTGAGGGGCGGCGTATTGCGCCAGGCCGGAAATGCCACCTGTGCGTTGGCGATCGCCTGCTCGACTGTGGCCTTATCAGCCAGCAGCACGCGCTTTTCAGCCTTGCCCGTGGCGGGGTTGAAAACGTCTTGCGCGCGGCTGCCGGTGGTTACAGACTTGCCGCCAATGAGATGGCCAACGATGGGAAGAGATGACATAAAAACCTGAGGAATTGAAAAGGGGTGGATTACGCCGTGGCGTTAAAGGCTTCGCCCAGGGCGTT
>JALRAA010000403.1 GCA_023262645.1 Burkholderiaceae bacterium | reverse complement strand
GCTGGCGATCAGGCTGTGTGCCGCCGTTTGAATGAACGCGGCTTTTTTGGCCACGGTGTCAATGGCGGTTACGCGCCATTGCGGGCAGGAAATCGCAAAGACCACCGACGGCAAACCGCCGCCACTTCCCACATCCAGCAGATCGCAAGCAGCGGGAAATTCTTTCATTACAGCAGGAATCGCCGCCAAACAGTCCATCAGATGTTGCGCCAGCATTTGGTCAGGCTCGCGAACGGATGTCAGGTTGTAGACCTTGTTCCATTTCAACAGCAGCGCCAGATACGCCAATAATTGCGATTGCTGCTCACCGCTTAACGAGAGCGATAACGTGGACAAACCTCGGCTCAGCCCCTCGGCCAAAGCGTCGCTCAAGCCGCTGCCTCGTTTTTGTCTGTGGCCCAGCCGCCGTGACGGGCGCGACGCAAATGGACCAAAAGCAAAGAAATAGCCGCTGGCGTGACGCCAGAAATTCGCGAGGCCTGCCCCAGGGTTTGCGGGCGATGCTTGTCCAACTTTTGCCGGACCTCCATGCTGAGGGCGGGAATGGCCAGATAATCCAAGCCCTCTGGCAGCGGCAGATTTTCGTAATGGGCCGCCCGGCTCACCTCTTCCTGCTGCCGATGGATATACCCTGAATATTTGGCGGCGATATCAAGTTGTTCGACCACGGTTTCACGTGAAACATCGTCCAAGGACTGTATGTCGGGGTTGGAATACCGCCCCGCCTCAAGCCCAATCAGCATCTCGTAACTGACATTGGGCCGTCGGAGCAAGTCGGCCAAACTGTGCTCATGGGTGATCGGCTTGCCCAGCACCCGAATCGCTTCTTCCTCAGACAGGTTTTTGGGGTTGACCCAAGTGCTCGCCAGCCGTTGTGTTTCACGTGAAACCAAGTCACGTTTACGGCAAAAAGCGTCCCATTGTGCGTCGCCAACCAAGCCCAGCTCTCTGCCCTTTTCAGTCAAGCGGGCATCGGCGTTGTCTTCACGCAATTGCAATCGGAACTCTGCGCGGCTGGTAAACATGCGGTATGGCTCCAGCACGCCTTGTATGATCAAGTCATCGACCAATACACCCAGATAGGCTTGGTCTCGCCCCGGTATCCACGGTGCTTGTTCGCGGCATTGCAAAGCCGCATTCACCCCTGCATACAAACCTTGTGCGGCGGCCTCTTCGTAACCCGTGGTTCCATTGATCTGACCCGCGAAAAACAAGCCCTCGATTTGTCGGGTTTCAAAGTTGGGCTTGAGCTCACGGGGGTCAAAATAATCGTACTCAATTGCATAGCCTGGGCGCAAAATATGCGCGTTTTCAAGCCCAGCCATGGAACGCACCAACGCGTACTGAATATCAAATGGCAAACTGGTTGAAATGCCATTGGGATAATACTCGTGGGTGGTCAAGCCTTCGGGCTCTAAGAAAATTTGGTGGCTGGTTTTATCGGCAAACCGGCTGATCTTGTCTTCCACGCTGGGGCAATAGCGCGGCCCCACACCTTCGATTCTTCCC
>JALRAA010000402.1 GCA_023262645.1 Burkholderiaceae bacterium | reverse complement strand
ACTGTTGGTGGAACTGTTGCTACCCAGTCAAGGCCATAGAAGATAACAAAGACGAGTGTGGATGGATGAACAGATGAGAAAAGAATGGATGGAAGTAAGAACAGTGAAAGGCCGCGTAGTCCGTAGTAGAAAAAGAGAAGCTTTCGTGGATCATATTTATCAGTTAACCAGCCTGAGAAAATAGTGCCGACAACATCAAAGACACCAACTAATGCCAGAAGTGATGCAGCAACTACTTGACCCATTCCATGATCATGGGCAGCTGGAATAAAGTGCGTTCCAATTAATCCGCTAGTTGATAAACCACAGACGAAGAATGAACCAAAGAGATACCAAAAATCTTTATGGGAACTGGCTTCTTTCAATGTAACAATGGCTAAACGTGCTGCATTCATTTCAGATCGAGGCGGTGGCGTCCAATCATCAGGGGCCCCGTATGGCAAATAACCTAAATCTGCTGGTCTCTCACGAAGGAACACAAAGATCATAGGAACCATTAACAATGCAGCTGCGCCAATTGTTAGACCAATTGATTTCCACCCATACATCCCGGATAGATGCGTAAGACCTGGCAAAAAGATCAACTGTCCCATGGCAGCTGCTGCAGTTAGTCCACAAATGACTAAGCCGCGGCGCTTAACAAACCAGCGGTTTGCAACTGTTGCTGCAAAGACAAGTGCCATTGATCCTGTACCAATACCAACAATGACGCCCCATGTTGCAATTAACTGCCACGGTGCATGAATCAAAGTAGTTAAGAAAGCACCAGTACTCACCGTTGTGAGCGCACCCATTACTACTTTTCGCACCGTAAAGCGCTCCATCAAAGCTGCAGCAAAAGGTTAATATTTATTGGCGGTATGTGGCGGTATTTATAACCAAAAAGAGGTCATTTGTGCCTCTTAACCAGCGGGAAATTCCTGCTTAAGCGGCCTTGGGAAATGCCGCGCTGTGAACCCCGCGCGGGCGCAAAGGGGTGACCGCATCGCCAATGGCTCGGATGTGTTGCGGCGTGGTGCCGCAACAGCCCCCCACGATATTGACCAAGCCCTCGGCAGCGAACTCGTGCAATAACCGACTGGTCACATCGGGGGTTTCGTCAAAACCGGTATCGCTCATGGGGTTGGGCAGGCCAGCATTCGGATAACAGCTGATGAAGGTGTCTGCAGCCACTTTGGCCAGTTCTTGGATATAAGGCCGCATCAGTGCCGCACCCAGCGCGCAATTGAGCCCCACCGCCAAAGGTTTGGCATGGCGCACGCTGTGCCAAAACGCGGTGACGGTCTGGCCACTCAAGATACGGCCCGAGGCATCGGTCACGGTGCCGCTGATGATCAACGGCAGACGTTCACCACTGGCTTCGAAATATTCGTCGATCGCAAACAAAGCGGCTTTGGCATTCAAGGTATCGAAAATGGTCTCTAACAGCAACACATCTACACCGCCTTCGACCAAGGCCCGCACTTGCGCCAAATACGCCACCCGCAATTCTTCAAAATGGATGTTGCGCGCGCC
>JALRAA010000401.1 GCA_023262645.1 Burkholderiaceae bacterium | reverse complement strand
AATTCCATGATGTTCAAACCGCGCTGGCCCAGTGCGGGCCCGATGGGCGGTGAGGGATTGGCTTTACCAGCTGGCACTTGCAGCTTGATGAAGCCGACGATTTTTTTCGCCATGCTTTTCTCCTGACGGGTACAAACGCCTGTTGAGGGCTCCCCGGGGTTAACGACTCACTGACTGCAACCTGCGCCGAGTCGGAAAACGCAGATCAATCTTCCAAGCGTTGCATCGAGGTTTACACCCTGAGGCAACGCCAAGCCCTGTTCAGGTTTTTTCCACCTGCCCAAATTCGAGCTCAACAGGCGTGGCACGACCAAAAATGGTCACTGACACGCGCATCTTGTTTTTCTCGTAATTCACTTCTTCCACCGTGCCATTGAAGTCGGTGAATGGGCCGTCTTTGACACGAATGAATTCACCCACCATGAATTCCACTTTGTGACGCGGCTTGTCTGTGCCTTGCTGCATTTGGTTGACGATTTTGAGCACGTCATCTTGCGAAATTGGCGCGGGGCGGTTGCGAGCACCGCCGACAAAACCGGTGACCTTGTTGGTGTGTTTGATCAAATGCCAACTTTCGTCGTCCATGATCATTTCAACCAACACATAGCCTGGAAAAAAACGACGCTCCGTGGTTTTTTTCTGGCCGTTTTTCATTTCGACCACCTCTTCGGTGGGCACCAAAATACGGCCGAATTTGGATTGCATGCCAGCTTGCTGGATGCGCTCGTGGATATTGCGCTCCACGGCTTTTTCCATGCCGGAATAAGCATGCACCACATACCAACGCATGTCCGGATGCGCCGGTGCGGTGGTGATCAGTGTGTTTTCAAGGGATTCTTCGGTCATTATTTTTTCCATCCCAGAATCAGGTCATACAAAAGCCATTCCAGGGTTTTGTCAGTCAACCATAAAAAAACCGCCATCAACAACACAAAACCAAACACATACAAGGTCATTTGCATGGCTTCTTTGCGGGTAGGCCATACGACTTTCAGAACCTCACGCCACGCGTCTTTGGTAAATCCAATCAACTGGCGGCCTTGCAAGGAAGTGAAAAACACAACCACCGCCAAAACCAAGCATGCCACCAACGCACCCCACTGCAACAATGCGCCGCGCGCAGACAGCGTGTAGAACGCCGCCAATGCAGCCACCACCAGCGCTGCCGCAACAGCCAATTTGGCTTTGTCTGCAGTGCTGGTCAAGGTTTCTATCTGTGCGGTGGACATATCAGTGAAAGATGGGTTGGTTAAAAAATCTATCCATTCAAGCGAACTAAGCCCGCCGGTCGGTGGCGGGCTTTTGTCACCCTGTATTGCTACCGGGTGGCAGGGGCAGAGGGAATCGAACCCCCAACCTTCGGTTTTGGAGACCGACGCTCTGCCAGTTGAGCTATACCCCTGCTGTCCTGCTCCGAAAGCGACCTATCCGCGCTGACCCCTGAGACGCCGGCGCGGATGGCGCGTTGACCTGCTTACGCAATGACCTTGGCGACGACGCCCGCGCCCACTGTGCGTC
>JALRAA010000400.1 GCA_023262645.1 Burkholderiaceae bacterium | reverse complement strand
ATTGCCATTTGCCTGTTTGTAGCCTCGGCAATTTGCGAAACACGGTCGGACGACTTTGTGGGTCATCGCGGCTGACGATTTCACCGGCGGGCTTGTGGTAGGCAATCACGCGAGGCGGCGGCGGCTCAATGCGCACAAACAAAGGCTTGCCGTTGACTTTGATGCGGTCGCCGTACTGAATGCGTTGGCCCACATGCGCAGGTTGGTCGTTGACCAACACTTTGCCGTCTGCGATGAGCTGCTCCATGTCTAAGCGCGAGCCCAAACCAGATTGCGCCAGAACTTTGTGTAATTTCGGGGTTTCGGGCTGGGCGCTCAACACGCGTTTGGGCGGTATGACGGGCGCCTCTGCGGACGCTTGGGTGTCGTAGGCGCCGGAGACGATTTCGTCAAACTGGATACCGGGCTTGATCACGGGGTGTTGCCCGCAGCAGTTGAATCGCCGTGGGATAGGCTCGGTTGCGATTCCTCGTCTTGGTGATCGTTTTCCAGCGCCATGGCCATTTGCGAAGGATCGGCCTCTTCTGTGATGGGCGCGAGTTGCTCGAAAAACCCTTCGGTGGCGCCTTGTGTCTCCAAGGGCGGCAGTTGGTCCAGAGAAGAAATGCCCAAATCGTCTAAAAACTGGCGGGTGGTGGCGTAAAGCATAGGGCGACCGACAGTTTCTCGGTGCCCAATGACTTCCACCCAGCCCCGGTCTTCAAGCTGCTTGATGACCAAAGAATTGACGGTCACGCCACGGATGTCTTCCATGTCGCCCCGGGTAACAGGCTGGCGGTAAGCAATGATGGCCAAGGTTTCCATGGCTGCGCGGGAGTATTTGGGCGGTTTTTCCGGATGCAGCCGGTCGAGAAAATCGCGCATTTCAGGGCGGCTTTGCATGCGCCAACCGCTGGCCACCTGCACCAACTCCAAGCCGCGTTGCTGCCAATCTTGTTGCAACGATTCAAGCAGCGTTTTGAGGGTATCGGTCCCGAGTTCGTCATGAAAAAGTTGTCTCAATTCCCGCACCTGTAGAGGTTGGGAGGCGCACAACAAAGCCGTCTCAAGGACACGCTTGGCATCCAGGGTATTCATCATCAGGTATCCGGGGGAAATAATCTTCCATTCTAGCCGAGGGGGTTGCGCAAACCCATGGCCGATTGCGCCGCAAGCATGTCGGGCGGCACGGGGGAGTTGAATCGCAATTCCTCATGGCTGAAGGGATGGGTAAAGCCTAGCCGAAAAGCATGCAGCGCTTGTCTTTCCAGCGGCAAAAAACCCGCACCGCCGTACAAACCGTCGGCCAGCAAGGGCAAGCCAATCGCTGCCATGTGCACTCTGATTTGGTGGGTTCGGCCGGTGTGCAAGGTGCAGTGCACCAAGCAACCTTGGTCGTTGCTGTCTAAACATTGCAACGTCGTGTGGGCGCTTTTGCCAGGTTGCCTCTCCAAATCCACCACTGCCATGCGCAAGCGTTGGCGCGGATCACGCCCGATCGGTAACTCCACCTCGCGCTGCAACTCGCCGCGCCACGGGCGCTGGCTC
>JALRAA010000003.1 GCA_023262645.1 Burkholderiaceae bacterium | reverse complement strand
CCCCGGCAAAGCCCCCAAACTCAAGCCTTCGAGCTACCAGCCCGATTTTGTGTACGACCGTGTCACCAACGGTTTTCGCAAAATGCCCGCTTGGAAAGCGATCTTCAACGAAAAACAGCGCGTGGGTGTGGTCACTTACATCATGAGCCCAGAGTTTTCACCCTGAGCATTGCCGGGCCTACCTCCTGAGCCTGCGTCTCAAAACCTGCTGTCCTCCAGCAGGTTTTTTTTTGCCAACTTTTCAATACCGTTTTGAGCAGAGCGGCTGTTTTCAAAATCCTCTATTTAAATGAGATGTGGTATTGGGATATTTCAACCGCAGACAAACGCCAGAAAGTGCGTTTTTTCAGGGGAAAAGCAGGGCTTCCCCCAAGCTTTTTCCAACTTTGAAGTGATATAGTTTTTTTTCCATTAATTCAAAGTGCCATTCATTCATTTTGGGTGTCGCTTGACGAAGATTTCACATGACAACGCATCCCTCACACCCATCGTCTGACAAAGACACACATGCTTCCTCGGTGGAGGAAATGTTCAGCGGCAAGTCGGTGTCATGTCCTTGTTGCGGTGGCACCTTCACGCCCAGCATGTTGCAAAAGATCATGGACGATGCTGAACGCTTGGCCTTGAACAAAAAAGATTTCCGCGCCATTCGCACAGGTGGTTTGGGCATGATGATCGACCCGCATGCGCACATGACAGCGCGCACCACCGACGACTACGAAGCCATGGCGCAAGCCGGCATCGTCGCCGTCATTGAGCCGGCTTTTTGGTTGGGTCAAATGCGCACCAACGTCGGCACCTTCATCGACTATTTCTCCACCATCACCGGCTTTGAGCGTTTTCGCGCGGGTCAATTTGGCATTCGCCATTACTGCACGATTGGCATGAACCCCAAAGAAGCCAACAACGTCGCACTGGCCGATGAAGTGTTGGCCGTCTTGCCGCGCTACCTCACCAAAGAAGGCGTGGTGGCTGTGGGTGAAATTGGCTATGACGAGCAAACACCGCAAGAAGACAAAGTGTTTCGCGCGCAGATCGAACTCGCCAAAGAATTCGATCTGCCCATCATGATCCACACACCGCACCGCGACAAAACACGCGGTACACAACGCACCATGGATGTTTTGGAAGAACATGGTTTCGATCCCGCCCGTTGTGTGATTGACCACAACAACGAAGAAACGGTGCGTGAAGTACTCGACCGAGGCTACTGGTGTGCTTTCACCATTTACCCATCCACCAAAATGGGCAACGAGCGTTTGGCCGCATTGGTGCAACAGTATGGTGCAGAGCGTGTCATTGTGGATTCGTCTTGCGACTGGGGGGTGTCTGACCCGCTCGCCGTGCCCAAAACGGCGCGCCTGATGGCTGATCGCGGCATTTCAGCCAACACCATCCACCAAGTGGTTTACAAAAATGCATTGGCTATTTATGGCCTGAATGGCGAAATGCACGAATCCCATTGGCTGCAACCTCAGGCGATTGACCAACGTACTTTGTACGAAGGCAATTCCGTGTTGCGCGGCCAAGAGCCCAAGGTGACGACCCGCACGGTTGACGCCAACGTGATCCGCTGACACACCACCCATCCATCCTGTTTGTGTTCTCATGCAGCCTTTGATCATTCTGAATGTGGTGGGTTTGACGCCTCGTCATCTGGGGCCACACACGCCCCGCTTGACAGCGTTTGCCAAACAAGGTGGCATGCGCCCACTCACCACCACATTGCCTGCTGTCACTTGCACGGCGCAGGCCAGTTTCATGACCGGCCTGCCACCCGACCAAACCGGCATCGTGGCCAACGGTTGGTTGTTTCGCGACTTGCATGAAATTTGGTTTTGGCGGCAATCAAACCGCTTGGTCAAGGGTGAAAAAATCTGGCAAGCGGGCAAAGCCCGCCATCCGCAATTCACCTGCGCCAACATGTTCTGGTGGTACAACATGGCGTCAGACCATGACTTCGGCGCGACACCGCGCCCCATCTACAAAGCCGACGGTCGCAAACTGCCAGACTGCTTCACGGTCCCCACCGATTGGCGAGAAAAACTCAGCAGCCGCTTGGGCAAATTTCCGCTGTTCAATTTTTGGGGCCCCAACACCAATATCTCGTCAACCCGCTGGATCGCCAAAGCATCCGAGTTGGCCATCACCGACTTTGATCCCACCCTCACGCTGGTCTACCTGCCGCATCTCGATTACGACTTGCAACGACACGGGCCCGACGAGTCGCACCCCGCGGTGGCCAAATCGCTGCAAGAGGTAGACCAAGTGGTCGGCGACTTGATCGACTTTGCGCAAAAGCATGGCCGCAAAGTCATGGTGTTGTCCGAATACGGCATCACGCCTGTGGACCGTCCGATCCACTTGAACCGCCACTTCCGCCGCGAAGGCTGGTTGCAAATCCGAATGGAAGACGGCCACGAAATGTTGGACCCCACCACCTCAGCGGTGTTCGCGGTGGCGGACCATCAGATCGCCCACATTTACATCCGTGACCCGGCCATGGTGCCCCAAGTCAAGCAGTTGCTTCAAGGCATTGCTGGCGTGGAATCGGTCTGGGACAAGTCTGAGCAAGCGGCACACCACATCGCACACGAACGCAGTGGCGAACTCGTCGTCATGTCTGATGCCCGCTCTTGGTTCACCTACTATTTTTGGCTGGACGATGCACTGGCCCCCGATTTCGCCCGCACGGTGGAAATCCACCGCAAGGCCGGCTACGACCCCGTGGAATTGTTCCTCGATCCAGCCATTGCATTTCCCAAGCTCACCATCATCGGCAAATTGCTGAAAAAAATCTTGGGTTTCCGCATGCTGATGGATGTCATCCCACTGGACGCGACCCTGGTCAAAGGCTCGCACGGCAGACCCACCGACGACCCGCAAGACGGTCCATTGGTCATGACAGACACACCGCAATGGTTGCCTGCCCAAGTGGCGGCCACCGACATCAAAGACATTGCGCTGCGACATATTTTTGGTGACGCTTCCAACGCCACCACGGCTTCCTGATTTTTTTGAGCTGACTCACCATGAACAACATCTACCACTACCCCAACAAGCAACGCAAACTCGATGCGAGTCTTCCTGCACCAACCGACAGCGCCGACACCCGTGCCATCGTTGACAGTGTGCAAATGCAACGCTTTGTCGTGGAGTACGACTACCCGGTGGTGTTCACACGGCATGCGTTCGATCCGGTCAACCTGCATTTGCTGGATGTGGTGCGCCGCCGTGAACCCGGCAAGCGCCACCGTGTCGCCGTATTCATCGATGGCGGAGTGGCACAGGCTCTGCCACATTTGGCAGGACAAATCCAAGCGTATTTTTCGGCGCACAACGAATTCCTCGACCTGGTGGGCGACATCGTGGTGCTCAAAGGCGGTGAGGAATGCAAAAACGACCCTGACTTCATCACCAACCTGTTGCAAATCCTGTCAGACAAAGCCATCGACCGTCACTCGTTTGCGATTGCCATCGGTGGTGGCGCCATCATGGATGCCGTGGGTTATGCCGCCGCCATCTTCCACCGCAGCGTGCGCCATATCCGCTTTCCCACCACTGTTCTTGGTCAGGACGACAGTGGCGTGGGCGTCAAAAACGCCGTCAATTGGTTGGGCCTGAAAAATCTGGTCGGTACATTTGCCCCGCCATGGGCGGTGATCAACGACGGTGTGTTCATCGATTCACTGCCCGCGCGCGAAAAGCGTTGCGGCATGTCCGAGGCGGTCAAAGTTGCGTTGATCCGTGACCGCGAATTTTTCCTCTGGCTCGAAAGCAATGCCTTGGCGTTGGCGCGGTTTGAAACCGTGCCGTTGTCCTACCTGATCAAACGCTCTGCGCAAATTCACATGAACCAAATCGCCCATGGCGGCGATCCTTTTGAATCTGGCTCGGCGCGTCCACTCGATTACGGCCATTGGGTGGCGCACAAGCTCGAGCGCATGACCAACCAGCATGTGCTCAGCCACGGAGAAGCAGTGGCGATTGGCATTGCACTGGATGCCCATTACTCGGTGCTGGCAGGTTTGTTGCCCGCCGGTGAAGACATGCGGGTTCATCAACTGTTGGTCACCTTGGGCTTCAAACTTTGGAATGACCAATTGGAATCCCGCCATGAAAGCGGACGTCTGGCCGTTTTGCAAGGCTTGCGCGAATTCAGAGAACACCTCGGCGGCGAATTGACCATCACCTTGCTCAGCGCGATCGGCAAAGGCATTGAGGTGCATGAAATCAACGACCAATGGGTGACCGAATCCATTGCGTGGTTAAAACACCTCAAGTAATGCAATGCATCTGCCTCGGCTCAAAGCCCAACCCCATCTCACCTATTGCACCAATATCCACGCAGGTGAGAGCTGGGAAGACGTCAGAGACAGCCTAAACACCTTTGTCCCACCCATTCGGGATGCGCTCACACAAGGTGCTCCCATGGGCATTGGTTTGCGTTTATCGGGTCAAGCGGCGTTCAGCCTGCAAGACAACCACACGCTCAAAGCTTTTCAACAACAGTTGCATGGTTTGAACGCCTATGTGTTCACCCTCAACGCTTTTCCTTACGGCAAATTCCACGCGACGCAAGTCAAGCAAGACGTGTATTTGCCCGATTGGACCTCACCCGAACGCTTGCG
Source organism: Burkholderiaceae bacterium (assembly GCA_023262645.1). Lineage (GTDB taxonomy): Bacteria > Pseudomonadota > Gammaproteobacteria > Burkholderiales > Burkholderiaceae_C > Limnohabitans. Next base: position 15,688 of record JALRAA010000003.1, on the reverse strand, counting down.
CTACACGCTGGCTTGCATCGACATATTGGCCGGCTTGCTGCCCGAAGGCGTGGATGGCAGCATCTCCACCGTGCCAGTGGGTTTTCGCGATGCCGCGCAAGCGCCTGGCGCTTTAGACCAGATTCTTGACCATCTGCTGCAATGCGTGGTGCATTTGGTCCATTGCGCGCAGCGACAAGGCAAGCTGATCGCGCTCGCGCTCGAACCCGAGCCTGCTTGCTATCTTGAAACCACGCAAGAGGCAGCAGATTTCATCTTGCAGCACATGCGCAGTCCCGCTGTGGTGTCGAAGCTGGCACAAGCCTTGTCGTGCAGCAACGAACAAGCCATGGATGCATTGCACACCCATTTGGGCGTGTGCTTCGATGTTTGCCACAGTGCTGTCGAATTTGAAGACCCGGTGCAGGCCATGCGGCAATTGCGCGCGGACGGTATTTGTATTCCCAAAATACAGCTGTCCAGTGCGGTTCGCATTCCCGATATGCGAGCCGATTTGTTGCCCGCACTGCACATGTTCGACGATGCGGTTTACTTGCACCAAGTCGTGGTGCAGTCGCAAGGCCTCACGCGTTTTCTCGATCTACCGCAAGCCATGGCCGCTTATGAAGCCGGACAAGCCAACGGCGAGTGGCGCGTGCATTGCCATGTGCCGGTTTTTCTGGAACATGCAGGTGCTATTTCCACCACGCAGGCGCAACTTTTGCAAACCTTGCAAGGCTGCAAACTCGAAGGTTTCTCTTCGCATCTGGAGGTCGAAACCTATACTTGGGATGTGCTGCCTGCCGCCCTCAAAACCGACAGCAAAGCGCAGGCCATCGCCCGCGAACTGCAATTCGTTCACCAGGTACTCACCACATGAATGCATCTACCCCACCTGCCCCGCGTTTCACGTTGCTGTTGAAAATCGGTCGGGTGTCCAACTTGCCCACGGTCTGGACCAATGTGCTTGCTGGCGCTTGTTTGGCGGGCTTGCACACAGACCTGCCACAGTTGTTGTGGGTCATGCTCGCGATCACCTTGTTCTATACCGGTGGCATGTATTTGAACGATGCATTTGACGCAGACATTGATGCCCGTGAACGCCCTAGCCGTCCCATTCCCTCGGGCCAAATTTCCGCCAAAGCCGTGTCTGCGATGGGATGCGCAATGTTGATGGCAGGTATTTACATCGTCGCGCCTTACGGCATGTTGGCGGTGCAAGCAGGCGTTGCACTGAGCTTGGCGATTCTTTTGTACAACGCTTGGCACAAGGGCAATGTCTGGTCACCGGTGATCATGGGCAGCTGTCGGGCATTGGTGTATTTGTTGGCCGCTTGGACATTTGCCCCAGACACACCGCAAGCTCTGTGGTGGGGCATGTTGGCGGTATTCACACATATCGCCGGCTTGACCTACGCGGCCAAGCAAGAGAGCTTAGACCGCATCGACCGTCTTTGGCCACTGGCTATTTTGGCCGCGCCAGTGCTGATATTCATTTGGCTGTTCACCCCGTCCGTATTGGCTTGGGTGGCTTTGCTGTTGTTGGCCATCGCAGATTTGTATGCCGTGCGGCTGTTGGCATTGCGACGCCAAGGCGGTGATGTACCGCGCGCGGTAGCGCAGTTGATTGCGGCATGCGCCTTGGTCGATGCCGCAGCAGTTGCTGTCGCTGGCGCCAGCTGGCCCTGGGTAGCGGCTTGTATAGTGGCGTATGTGTTGTGCCGATTGTTTCAAAAGTTCATTCCCGGCACATGAACGCTTGAGGTTTTGCCATGTATCCCAAACACCAGCATTTATCCCCAGAGGCCATTGGGTCTGCCATATCACTGCTGCGAAGCTGGCTACAACATCGTCTGACTGCCGATGCATTGACATGGTTTGATACCGAGCTCCATAGCTTGCAAAAACAACCCGAACAAGGGCGCTGGTTCAAAGCGCTCGGGTTGGCACCCCGCAAATTGGGCAAAGCAGATTTAAAGCCCTCTGCCGAGGAATTGCAGGCGGCCAACGAATTGCGCCCAGGCTTAGACCCGAGCGACTGGAGCATTGACCAAACAGCCCGCATTGTCTTCACGTTGGCGGTTTACCAAGCGGACGATGCCAGCTTTGCCCACCAAGTGTCGCTGCTGGTCGATACCTCTGAGATCAACGAGTTGCTGGCTATTTTTCGTGGCTTCGCCTTGTTTCCGCAACCGCAAGCGCTGGAGCCCAAAGCACGCGAAGCGATTCGTTCCACCATGCGCCCGGTGTACGAAGCCATGGCACACCGCAATCCTTATCCGCTGGAGTTTTTTGACGAAGCCGCTTGGAACCAAATGATCGTCAAAGCGTTTTTTTTAGATTCCTCGATTTGGCAAATCCAAGGGGTTGACCAACGCTACAACACCGATTTATCCACCATGCTCATCAAACTCGTGCAAGAGCGTTGGGCAGCCGACCGTTTCATTGCCCCTGAAATCTGGCGTGGCGCCGTGCCGTGCGCTACCCGCGAAGGCGTTGCGGTGGTGTTGCAGGCATTGGCGGGCAAAGCCAGAGAACCAGAGTTGCAAGCGATTGCCAAGGTTTGTCTCAGCCACCCCCATTTGTGTGACCCCGAGGTTCGCGCCGCCGTCAACGCCAAAACATGGCAACCCGACCCGACACGTATTCCTTGGTCTGATTTTGAAAGTGCTTCTTACGAATGACCACCGACACTGTTGAACGCTCCAGCAGCGAATGCAAACAATTACCGGGCTTGTTCGAGCCTGTGATCAACATGAAGCGCTGCGAGGGCAAAGGCGATTGCGAACGGGTTTGTCCCGAATCGGTATTTGAGGTGCGCCGCATCGACGACGCAGACTACGCCTCGCTGGGTTTGATGAACAAACTCAAAGTGCGCGTACATGGCATGCGTATGGCCTATGCACCCCATGTGGATGCTTGCAAAGCATGTGGTTTGTGTGTGGCGGCTTGCCCTGAAAAAGCCATCACGCTCAGCCGACGAAGCTGAGCCGTTAAGCCGGTTATGTTATTTTTTGACGATCAATTGCTTGATGCTGTCGATTTGCTTTTGAAAAATTTCGCCTGACATGTCGTAGATTTTTTTGCAAAACGCAGAGGGGTCAGCACTTTCTTTTTGCTGGTGCTCAACCACAGCCGGGGCTTTTTTCATGTCTTGATAAGTCACTGCAATGTTTTTGCCCGACGGCAATTCAATTTGATCGATTTTTTGAAAATAGTCTTTGAACTGGCCGGCGATGCCTTCACGCTGACCGGGTTTGGTCAAAAAATCTTTGGGAATGGCATCCAAAAATTGGTTCAAGTCGAAATCTGCAAATGACTTGCCTCGGCAGTTGGGATCGGCGTCGATTTGTTTTTTCAAACCAAAGGCTGTGATAACACCAAATGATGCGTGGAAAATTCGTTCTCCATTGTCCAATTCAGCCGCTTGTGCAGGGAATGAAGCCGACAACAGAACTGCCAAACATGCAGTAAAAGATTTGATCAAAGACATAGGGATACCAAATAAAAGTGATAAAAGTTGTTAATGAAACCGAAGTCAGGTTTTAGCAGTTTTTTTAGATTTTGAGCGGATGTAACTGACAAGATCCCATACCTGATCAGGGGGGAATACATCTTTCCATGCTGGCATGGTTTTTTTACCGTTGGCGATGCGGTAAGCCAAGATGCCGTCTGGAAACACAGGCGGCAGGGCAACCATGGTCAGATCTTTGGGTTTGACGCTCAGTTGCGCCGTGGCGGGGCCGTCCCCCGCGCCTTCACGGCCATGGCAGGCCATGCAATATTGCATCCAAAGGGTTTCCCCGCGTGCCACCGAGTCTGCCGATCCTTGGAAGGGGTTGGTCTGAAACGCCGCGACCAACAAATCCATTTGCATATAGCTCAATACCACCATTGCCAGCAAAAAAATAAGTAGACTGGATTTAAAAATAGACGTGGTTTTCATGACTTGGCGGCGGATATCAACTTGGGTGCATTTTAGTGACCGCCATTTCACACCACCCTTTTCCATGGTTGGGCTGACTGCATCAACGCCACCCGCATATTCAGATGAAAAAAGAGTGTCTATGAAATTACATTCCTTAGCGTTGAAGTTTGGCGCAGCCGGTCTGGTGAGCGTGCTGCTGTTGCTGAGCCCCAGCGTGCATGCGCAAAAGTTGGAATTGAAATTGGTCGCGAGTGATTTAACTGCGCCGATCCATTTGGAAGAATTGCCCGACGGCACTGGCCGTTTCTTGGTGGTCCAGCAAGATGGCGTGGTCAAATTGATGGCTGCCGATGGCCAAGTGCAATCAGAACCGGTGATGGATTTGCGCAGCCGAATGCTGCCGGTCGCCAATGATTTTGAAGAACGAGGTTTGTTGGGTTTTGCACTGCATCCCCAATTTGCAAAAAACGGGCGTTTCTTTGTCAGCTACTCTTCACCATTGCGCGATACCGCGCCACAAAACTGGAACTACACCCGACGTGTTTCAGAATTCACCGCCAAGATCGGCAATACGGTGAGCGTGGACCTGCAAACCGAACGGGTGCTCATCTCGCTGGATTGGCCCAGTCGCAAACACAACGGCGGCGCCATGGCTTTTGGACCGGACGGCATGCTCTACATCGGCATGGGCGACAGCGGTGCATCACACGGCATTGGCAAATCGGTGATTTGGGAAGCATTCAACGTACCTGCCGAAGGTTTGTTGTGGGACGACATGGCACAAGACCGCCACAGTCTCTACGGCAAAATTTTGCGCATCGATGTTGACCATGGTTTTCCAGGCTACGCCATTCCCAAAGGCAATCCATTCCAAGCTTCACAAGGACGCCCTGAAATTTGGGCTTGGGGATTTCGCAATCCCTACCGCATAGCATTCGACAGCAATGGCAGCGGTGACTTGTATGTCACCGCGATCGCAGAGACACTCTGGGAAGCGGCTTACAAAGTCAGTGGCCCAGGTAATTTCGGCTGGCCCCGCATGGAAGCGTCGCATTGCGTCGACCGCTTAAAGCCTCGCCAACCACCCAAGCAATGCCCCCAAAAAGGCAGTGAAGGTGAGCCGCTTGAAATGCCCGTCGTGGAATACGCCAATATGCAAACCAACCATCCTGACTCCACGCTCGGCGTCAAAGGCGTGGGCACGGCGATCACGGGTGTGCGCATGTACCGTGGTTCGAATATTCCATCGTTGAATGGCAAATTGGTGGTGGCCGACTGGAGTGCATCTTTCAAACAAGCGTCGGGGCAATTGTTTGTGGCCACCCCTTCTGCCAAAGGTCAAGCACCTTGGCCCATGGAGAAATTGCTGCAACTGGAAAGTCGCATCATCAGCTTGGCGCAAGACCGCAGCGGTGAAATATATGTGTTGACCCATGAGGGCATGGGCCCGTTTGGCAACACGGGTAAGGTGTACAAATTGGTGTTGACCCCCTGATTTGCACCAGTGGGTTTCACCCTGCCAATTTCAAGGGGTACAAACTTTTTTGATCAGCACTTCAAAGAAAGAACCCGGCGCAGGGTAGTACCAACGGAAGTAACGCTTTTTGGGGCCACCCGTTGCGGCTTGGGTGACTTGGCCATTTCCCATTTGCCCGTCGTAATCGGTGAACTGAATTTGACGCTGGCGTCCGGCATTGCACTCGATATGGCGCACTGAAATGCGCGAACTGCTGACGAAAGCGCAAGTCTCGCCTTGGCAGGCTTCTTTTTTGTTGTCCGGAAAATCTTGCAACGTGGTGATTTGCACAACACCGTCGACATCTTTGATCGATTGCAAATCCAGGTAATAGTTTTCGCCGAATTCAGGGCTTTTCATGACCAGTGTCCATTCGGCTTGCGCCATGGTTGACAACACCAACAACGACGAAAAAATAATGCGCTTCATACCATTCACTCCTTGGGGAAATTCGGTCAATCTGTCAAGCCTAGCGTCCGGTTTCACAATCGATACGCATGGCATCCCCAGCGCTTTTCACGGTCCAACTGTCACCATAACCACCATATACCAGCGACAAAACCATCATCAGGTTTTTTTTCTCCACCGACTCGCCGGGTCGCATTTGTTCAAGCCGTTGCACCGCTTCTTTGGGTGTGACACCGTCTTCACGCCATTGCATGGCTTTGGAAGCAAATTGGCCGATCTCCGGACAGGTCATGTTGCCCAGCGGATAAGTGCCCGCAAAGGTTTGAGCGGCTGAAAAAAACAACCCGACCATCAGTGCTCGGTGCAAATGCCGGACCCGTTTTAAAAGCTTTGGTGGAAATACATGCATACCAACGATGATAAACACTTTGGCTCTACCTGTTTTCCCTCATATAAAAAGGATTCAACCAAGCCTTTTGTATGCGTATGATGCAAAAAAAAACAGGCTGTCACTTCCACCCAACCCAGAGAACCACACAGAAAGACAACTGTATGAATGCCCCTGACATGCTGATTCTTGAAAAAATTTATTCGCACGAAAAAGCCTTTGCCGATGAGGTGTTCATGACCCAACCGATAGGCCATGGACAAGTGGTCAATTACACCTGGGCTCAAACCTTAGACCAAGCCAGACGCATGGCGACACATTTGCAATCACTTGGATTGCCGCGTGCCGCAAAGATTGCCATTCTTTCCAAAAACTGCGCGCATTTCTTCATGGCCGAACTCGCTATTTGGATGGCGGGTTACACCACGGTGGCGATTTTTCCCACCGAACAAGCCGACACGGTTCAATTTGTTTTGGAACATTCCGAAGCCAGCCTGCTGTTTGTCGGCAAGCTAGACGAATGGCACAAGCAATCGCCTGGCGTGCCGTCTGACTTGCCGCGTATTGCATTTCCATTGGCACCGTCCAACACGTTTGAAAAATGGGACGACATCGTGGCCAATACCCATCCCTTGTCCGGCGACCCCACTCGGGACCCCAACGATTTGGCCATGATCATTTACACCTCGGGGTCTACTGGACAACCCAAAGGCGCTATGCATTGTTTTGCGCACATCACCGCAGCAGCCAACGGCATCATTGGGCAAATGAACACAAACTTGGGCAGTGACCGAACCCACCGCATGTTGTCCTACCTGCCATTGGCGCACGTATTTGAGCGGGCGTTTGTTGAATCAGCGTCTTTTGTCCACGGGCGCATGCATATTTTTTTCGCAGAATCATTGGATACCTTCATCCAAGATTTGCAACGCGCCAAACCCACCATATTCATTTCTGTACCCCGTTTGTGGCTGAAATTTCAGCAAGGGGTATTTGCCAAAATGCCCGCTAAAAAACTCAACACACTGCTGAGCATTCCGGTGCTCAACAGCATCGTCAGGAAAAAAGTGCTGGCGGGTTTGGGCCTTGACCAAGTGGAATTGGCAGGCAGCGGTTCCGCTCCTTTGCCGCCCGACTTGATCCGTTGGTACAGACGCTTGGGCTTGAATCTGGTGGAAGGTTATGCCATGACCGAAGACTTTGCTTATTCACACAGCCAAACCCAAGACAAAAACGATCCCGGCACGGTCGGCCCTCCCTACCCGGGTGTTGCGGTTCGCATCAGCCCCGAAGGAGAAGTGTTGATCAAATCGCCCGGGCAAATGGTCGGCTACTACAAGCGGCCCGATTTGGATGCGCAAAGCTTCACCAGCGACGGATTTTTCAAAACCGGTGACTTGGGGTCGCGTCTGCCCGATGGCCAATTGAAAATCACTGGCCGTTTGAAAGAACAATTCAAAACCAGCAAAGGCAAATACGTAGCACCCGCACCGATCGAAAACCGATTGAACGCGCACCCCATGGTCGAGTTGTCCATGGTGTCGGGCAGTGGGTTTGACAAAGCCTTCGCCATGGTGGTGCTGGCCGAACACTTGCGCCCGCAATTGCACAAAAACGAAGTGCGTCAACAGGTCGAGTCTGAATTGCACGCATTGCTCGAAAAAGTGAACCAGCAAATCGCAGACTATGAACAACTCAAAATGCTGGTGGTTGCCAAAGAAGCTTGGTCGATCGAAAACGGTTGTCTCACCCCCACCATGAAAATCAAACGCAGCCGCATCGAATTCGTGGTGCAGCACGATGTCGAAAAATGGTATGACGACAGCAAAACGGTGGTTTGGGCTTGAACATCACGCGGTGGTCGCATGCAGCGCTGCCGCCCTGACGAGTGGTTTTGGCCCCGACCCCTTCAACCGCTTGCACCGCACCGAGGACGCTAACATCGGGTGATTGAACAGGAGAGTTTTTGATGACCGTGATCACCCATATCGATGACCTGAAACAACTGGCCAAAAAACGTGTGCCAAAAATGTTTTATGAGTACGCAGACTCAGGCAGTTACACACAAAGTACATACCGGGCCAATGAAGACGATTTTCAAAAAATCAAATTGCGCCAACGCGTGGCCATCAACATGGAAGGTCGCAGCACTGCCAGCACCATGATCGGTCAAAACGTCAGTATGCCCGTGGCGATTGCGCCCACCGGCATGACCGGCATGCAACACGCTGACGGCGAAATTTTGGCCGCACGAGCCGCCAAAAAATTTGGCATCCCATTCACCTTGTCGACCATGAGCATTTGCTCGATCGAAGATGTGGCGCAACATGTAGGGCCCGGCTTTTGGTTTCAGTTGTATGTCATGCGCGACCGTTCTTTCATCGAACGTTTGATTGACCGCGCCAAAGCCGCGCAATGCTCGGCATTGGTGTTGACGCTGGATTTGCAAATTCTGGGACAACGCCACCGTGATTTGAAAAACGGTTTGTCTGCACCACCCAAACCTACTTTGGTCAATTTGTTGGACTTGGCCACCAAGCCTCGCTGGTGTCTGAATATGCTGGGTACACCACGTCGGAAATTTGGCAATATTTTTGGCCATGTGCAAGGCATCAACGACATGAGTTCATTGGGCGAATGGACCAACGGCCAGTTTGATCCGACACTCAATTGGAACGATGTGGAATGGGTGAAAAAACGCTGGGGTGGCAAACTCATTTTGAAAGGTATCCAAGATGCAGAAGACGCACGACTTGCCGTAGAGAGTGGCGCTGATGCACTGATTGTGTCCAACCATGGCGGACGTCAACTTGACGGCGCAGAGTCCAGCATCCATGCATTGCCAAAAGTGGTGCAAGCGGTAGGCAAAAACATTGAAGTGCACATGGATGGCGGCGTGCGCAGTGGCCAAGATGTGTTGAAGGCTCGCGCATTGGGTGCACAAGGCACTTACATCGGACGGGCTATGTTGTACGGCTTGGGAGCGATGGGTGAGGCTGGGGTCACCAAGGCTTTGCAAATCATCCACAAAGAGCTCGATATCAGCATGGCCTTGTGTGGCCATACCGACATCAACCGCATCGACCATAGCGTGCTGCTGCCAGGAACATATCCAACGGCATGATGTTGTCAACCAACTTATTTCCAACCGGACCTGACCGTCCGGTTTTTTGTGTGCCCTGCAAACGATGAAAGTCTGTTTTCATCGATGGATGCTGATGGGCTTATCTTTGCTGATGTCAGCTTGTCAAACATCGACCCCTTACCCTATGTCAGACCATTACGACGGAAAACATTTTCACAACCAACCGGTTGAACCGGCCATGCAAAGCGCTTGGAAAATTTGGTGGTATTTCCTAACCACCACCCGTGTGCATACCGTTCCCGAACAACCGCTGCCTGTGAAAACCTTGTCTTGGGCTGACTGGGAAAGTTTGTCCAACAGCGAGGTGCATGTGGTGCGACTGGGTCACTCGTCGTTGTTGTTGAAGTTGCACGGTCAGCAGTGGTTAATTGATCCGGTGTTTGGTGAGCGTGCATCACCCGTGACATTTGCTGGACCCAAACGATTTCATCCCTTGCCCATTGACGTGGACAGCATGCCGCCCATGGATGGCGTGCTGTTGTCGCATGACCATTACGATCATCTGGATGCGCACACCATTGAACGCATTCACCACAAGGTCAAGCATTTTGTGACCACGCTGGGTGTCGGCGAACGGCTCAAAGGTTTTGGTGTGCCTGCAGAAAAAATCACTGAACTCGACTGGCAACAATCGACCGAACGTGGCGGCGTTCAAATCACCGCCTTGCCTGCGCAGCATTTCTCCGGCCGCGGCCTGTTTGATCGAAACACCACACTGTGGGCTTCGTGGGCCATTCAAAGTCATTCGGCCCAACAAAGCGCCAAACTGTATTTCAGCGCCGATTCAGGCTACTTTGATGGGTTCAAAAAAATCGGCACGCAGCATGGCCCATTTGACTTGGCATTGATCGAAGCAGGGGCATGGGACAAGATGTGGGAGGGCATTCACATGACACCCGAACAAAGCGTGCAAGCACATATTGATCTGCAAGCCAACGTGATGATGCCCGTGCACAACAGCACATTTGATTTGGCCTTGCACGCTTGGTATGAACCGATGGAGCGGGTGTTGGCCGCGAGCCTCGCCAAGCAAGTGAATTTAGCCACACCCATGATGGGTGAGGTTTATACGGTTGGTCAACCGCCCTCTAACAACCCATGGTGGCGCAAACACCTGCCTTGATGCGCCGCATCGCGCATTTAGACATGGATGCTTTTTATGCATCGGTCGAGTTGTTGCGCTATCCCCAACTCAAAGGATTGCCTGTGGTCATCGGAGGTGGACGCAGGCGCGAAGATGACTTGTTGGCGCAGGTGCGTCAGCGGTATCCCGATCGCGAATGGGGCATCGAACATTTGGCAGAAATTCCCGTCGATGTTTTTCCGCGTATTGCAGGCTACAGCGGTCGGGGTGTGATCACCACCGCCACCTATGCCGCGCGCGCCTTTGGTGTGGGCTCGGCCATGGGCGTGATGAAAGCCGCGCAATTGTGTCCGCAAGCGATTTTGCTACCGGTTGATTTTGAGCAATACCGCCATTACTCGCGGTTATTCAAAAGCATTGTTCGCGACATCGCACCCGTGGTGGAAGACCGGGGTGTCGACGAAATTTATATCGACTTCACCCATGTACCCGGTGGCCAGCGCGAGGGTGGGCGTGTGCTGGCGCGTTTGATTCAAAAATGCATCACCGATGCGACCGGCTTGACTTGCTCCATCGGTGTGGCTCCCAATAAATTGCTTGCAAAAATGGCCAGCGAAATGAACAAACCCAACGGTATTTCCATTCTTTTCATAGACGACTTGACAGAGAAGATTTGGCCATTGGCTTGTCGAAAAATCAATGGCATTGGCCCCAAGGCCGAGGCCAAATTGAAAACCCACGGCATACACACCATTGGCGAGTTGGCAGCCTGTGAACGCGATGGGTTGACGAAGCATTTTGGTAAAAGCTATGGGGCGTGGCTGTTCGATGCTGCCCACGGAGTGGACGATCGTCCCGTCGTCACCGAATCGGAACCGGTATCCATGAGCCGAGAAACCACCTTTGAAAAAGACCTGCATGTGCAGCATGACCGTGCTGCCTTGGGTGACATCTTCACTCGTCTGTGTCAACAAGTCGCCGCCGATTTACAGCGCAAAGGCTATGTGGGAAAGACCATTGGCATCAAACTGCGTTTTGACAATTTTCAAAGCGTGACCCGCGACAACACCCTGGCGTTTTTCACCGCAGACCCGTTGGCTATCAGACAAGCCGCCGGACAATGTTTGAAGCGAATCGAATTCAAACGCCGCATCCGTCTGTTGGGCGTGCGTGTCGGGTCGTTGGTCAAAGCAGCGGATGCACCCTCACCTACCTCCACCTCTGAAAAAAGCTTATCCTCGGCTTTTGTTGTGCAAGAACCCCCACCTTCCAAAGATTCACCTTATGAACAAGCTGACCTGTTTTGAACTCACTGTGGAGCGCCATGTGGCCCATTTGGTGATGAACCGCGCCGATCGCATGAACACGTTGGACATGACCTTTTGGCGTGAGCTTGATAACACTTTGCATCAACTTCACCAAGGCAGCGAAGCACGTGCCTTGGTCATCAGCAGCACAGGCAAACATTTCAGCGCAGGCATGTCCCTGGATGCATTTGGCGGTTCGGTCAGCATGGATGACCAAACCGCTGAAGGCCGTGCTGCCATCAGCGACATGCTCGCCGGATTACAAGCCACCTTCACGCGCTTGGAAAACTTGCGCATTCCCGTGTTGGCAGTCATCCAAGGTGGGTGTATCGGTGGTGCGGTAGACATGGTGACCGCAGCGTGTTTGCGCTATGCCAGTGCCGATGCATTTTTCTGTATTCAGGAAATCAACATTGGCATGGTGGCCGATGTCGGCACCTTGCAGCGTTTGCCCAAACTCATGCCCATGGCGGTGGTCAAAGAATTGGCTTACACAGGGCGTCGCATGGGTGCGGACAAAGCGCTGCAATATGGTTTGGTCAATGAAGTGTTGCCAGATGCAACCTCGGCACTGGCCGCTGCCATGCAAGCCGCCACAGAGATCGCCGCCAAACCGCCCGTGGCCGTATGGGGAACCAAACAGGCTTTGCACTATGCACGCGACCACAGCGTGGAAGATGCACTCAAGCAAATGGGTTGGTTACAAAGTGGCATCTGGAGCAATGCGCATGTACAGCAAGCCATCAGCGCTTTTCAGCAGAAAAAAGCAGCCGTGTTCCCTGACCTCGCGCCTTTGAAGAGCTTCAAAGACTTGGTGTGACCTTTATTGCCGGGCCGTGCGTATTTGCGCCGGCATGGCCTGCGGGTGACTGCTGCGCCAAGGGTTGATATCCACCCCGCCACGGCGGGTGTAACGCGCTTGAACACAAAGTTTGGTCGGTTGACAACGCTGCATGATGTCCATGTAGATACGCTCGACACAATGTTCGTGAAACTCGTTGTGGTTGCGAAAACTCACAATGTATTGCAACAAACCGGCTTGCTCGATTTGTGGCCCGCTGTAACTGATGCTGACACTGCCCCAATCGGGTTGCCCGGTCACCAAACAATTGCTTTTGAGCAAATGGCTGATCAGCGTTTCGGACACAGGTTGCTCGCCTTGGGCGGCAGTCAATAATTCGGGTGCGGGCTGGTAATGGGTGCAATCTAAATCCAGCCGATCCAGATTCACACCTTGCATCTCCAGAATTTTTTCTGTAGCGAACTGTTCCGGCAGCAGCAATTGCACGCCCACCGACGATTGCACCACGCCACCGTGCCACACCGCCGCGCTCAGATCGTGTTGCAAAGTTTTTTTCATCTCGTCCGCTGACGCAAAACGCGTGTTGTTCAAACTGTTGAGATAGAGCTTGAGCGATTTGCTCTCAACCAAATGCGAACTCTCGCAAGGCACGATGAAACGCGCCATGGCCACTTGGGGCTTGCCTCGCGGGTTGAGCCAACTGAGTTCGTAGGCAGTCCACACATCCGCACCTAAAAACGTCGGCTGACCGGTGATTCCAATTTCGGCGCGCTGGGCAGCGCGTGGCAATGGATAGAGCAAACTGGCGTCGTACTGATCGGCATAGCCAACGGTTTTGCCCAGCAAGGATTGGTCAGGCGAATTCATAAAGGCGTATGGGCTTGTAAAAAAGGCAGTAAGCGGTTGGTCAATTGGGTCATGGCATCGGGCGGGAAATCATGGCCCATGCCTTCAATACCAAAGAGTTTGGCGCCAGCTATGCGCGCTGCCGTGTCTTGGGCGCAGGCATAAGGAATCAGCGGGTCAGCGGTGCCGTGGATCACCAAGGTAGGCGCAGTGATACGTGACAAAAAACGCCAACGCTCGCGATCCGCCATGACCGCCAACATTTGTCGGTAGCTGCCTGCAGGGCGGTTGCTGCGTTGCAATGAATCGTCGACCAATTGCTCTTGCGAACCGGCAGGGTGCGCAAACCCGGGGCCCGCCAAGGCTTTGACAAACCGCAAGGCATGGGCGCGGGCGGCCGCGCTGCCGGGGGCTGCTGGCGGTGTCATCAATACCCGGCGCATGGCAGGTGTCGGACCCGGCAAACCCTTGGCACCGCTGCTGCTCATGATGCTGGTCAAACTCCAAACCCTGTGGGCAGCGGTAAATGCCATGCGTTGCGCAATCATGCCGCCCATACTCACACCCACCACATGCGCTTGTTGCAATTGCAAATGGTCCATCACACCCAATGCATCTTGCGTCATGTCTGTCAGACTGTAAGGGGGTTGGGGTGACATGCCCAGCTTTTGCTGCAACATGAACCAGAGTAAATGGGGTGTTCCCAAGGAGTCCAAAGATTCAGACAAACCATTGTCTCGGTTGTCAAAGCGCACCACCCTGAAACCGGCTTGGTGCAAGGCACGCAACATCGTGTCTGGCCAAACAATCAACTGCATGGACATACCCGCTATCAACAACACGGCGGGCCGGTCTCGTTCACCGGTGTCTTCGACTTGCAAACGGATGTTGTTGACGTAGATTTGCATGCGCTTCTTCAGTGGTTGCTGTCGCGGCGAAACACCAAGGTGTGCTCGTCAGATACGTCGGGAGCGAAAGCATAACCTTCGGCGGTGAACGCTTGCAGCGCCTTGGGTGTTTTGGCCTGCTTTTGAATGGCATACCTGGCCATCAAACCACGCGCGCGCTTGGCAAAGAAGCTGATGATTTTGTAGTCACCGTTCTTGCGCTCTTGGAACACACATTCAACCACGCGGGCTTTCAAGGCGCGCTTGTCAACCGCTTTGAAATATTCTTGAGACGCCAAATTCACGATGACAGGGTCTTTATCGTTCGCCAATTGTTGGTTCAGATACTCGGCGATTTGTGTTCCCCAAAATTGGTACAGGTTGTGGCTCTTGCCATGCTTGAGGGCGGTGCCCATCTCCAGACGATAAGGCTGCATCCAGTCCAAAGGCCTGAGCACACCGTACAAACCGCTGAGGATGGCGACATGGTTTTGCGCCCATTGCAGTTGCGGGGGTGTGAGGCTTTTGGCGTCTAAGCCCTCGTACACATCCCCATTAAATGCCCACACCGCTGGCCGGGCGTTTTGTTCACTGAACACCGGTGTCCAGGCTTTGTACCGCTGCACATTGAGTGTGGCCAATGCTTCACTCAATGACATCAGCTCGGAAATTTGCCGTGCTGATTTTTTCTTCAGCGTGGCAATCAATTCAGCAGATTGCGACACGAACTGCGGCATGGTCGCCGCTGTCGCAGGCAGGTCTGTTTCGTAATCGAGTGATTTGGCGGGGGACAGTAAAAGAAGCATCCAGCGATTATTTCAAATCACCGGCGAGTGAAGCAAGCGCTTCGGCGGAGATCTGCGTATGCGCTGGGTAGTTGGTGTGGTCACAGCCCAGTTTGACAGCGGCACCGGCTTGAATAGCCGCTTTGGTGGCAGCAGGAAATTCAAACCGCACAAAATGCACCGCTGATGTTTTTTCATCGTTTTCGCGGTCCAGGTCTTCATCGGCTATCGCATAAACACGAGCATGACCTTCCACTTCAATGAACATGCGGTCTTCCACACCGATCAAGCGCGCAAGTTCACGTTTGCGTTCATTCACATCGGGGTATTCAATCAACATGGTTGCTTTCCAATTGCTGCCATCGGGCATCAACGGCGCATACGCATCTATTTCTTGCTGAATGCCTTCTTCTTCAAAGATTTTCTCAATGCGCAGCATTTCTTGAATTTGGTAGCGGATGGTGGTTTCGCTTTCAAATTGCAAAGTGATGTGTTCGCCCAAATGGACTCCCGGCCGGCGGCGCGAACGGCTTCGGCGCTCCAGGATCGTGAAATTCGACGAGCGAGGCGACCGATGCCGCCGCCTCTCGCGCACGCAGGCGTGGCGATTGCC
>JALRAA010000039.1 GCA_023262645.1 Burkholderiaceae bacterium | reverse complement strand
AACGGCGTGTAAATCACCGAAATATACGCACCCGCCAAACCACACAACGCACCACCGCACACCACAGCCGCCAGCCGAATACTGCGTACCGGATAACCCAAAGCATGCGCGGAATGCGGTGACTCGCCGACGGCGCGCAATACCAAGCCAGCACGACTGCGTTGCAAAAACCAAATCAATCCCAAGGTCATGGCGATCGCCAAATACACCATGGGATGGTGACGAAACAAGGCCACACCCACCACCGGCAAATCAGCCAAATACGGCACCTCATAACTCAACCGCTCTGGCAATTTGGCTTGTACATAACTGGTGCCGACAAACGCCGAAAAACCCACGCCAAACAAACTCAGCGCCAAACCTGTGGCGTATTGGTTGGTGTTCAAGCCAATCACCAAGGCACCAAAGAACAGCGACAGCAACGCCCCGGCCCCCATGCCGGCCATGAACCCCAACATATCGCTGCCCGTGTTCACCACCGTGGCGTAGCCTGCGATCGCCGCGCAGAGCATCATGCCTTCCGCACCCAAATTGACGATGCCGGCTTTTTCATTGATCAACAAACCCAAAGCCGCAATGGCCAATACCGTGCCAGCACTCAATGTGGCCGCCATCAACAATGCATAGGTTTCCATCAGACAAGCCCCCTGCTTGTTGCACTGCGCCAGCGCAACCGATAGTTCATCAACACATCACAAGCCAGCAAACAAAACAGCAGCAAGCCTTGGAACACACCCGTGAGTGATTTGGGCAAACCCAAACGGGATTGCGCCAATTCACCACCGATATAAAACATGCTCATCAAAATGGCTGAGAACACCATGCCCACCGGGTGCAAGCGCCCCACAAACGCCACGATGATGGCTGCGAAACCGTAGCCCACCGGCACATAAGGGGTGAGCTGACCGATCGGTCCCGCTACTTCCAACGCACCCGCCAAACCGGCGCATGCGCCCGACACCAACAGCGCGACCCAAATGGCGCGGCGCGATGAAAACCCGGCGTAACGTGCTGCCGCTGGCGACAAGCCGCCAATTTGCTGCGCCCAACCGGCGCGGGTGCGAAACATGAACACCCACAACACCAAGACGCCCACCAATGCCAGCAACGCGCCAATATTGACCCGCGATCCTTTGAACAAACGCGGTACTTGCGTGGCCACCTCAAAGGTTTTGGTTTGGGGAAAGTTGTAACCGAGCGGGTCTTTCCAAGGCCCGTACACCAAATAGCCCAACACCATGATGGCCACGTAAACCAACATCAGGCTCACCAAAATTTCATTGGCATGAAAGCGGTCACGCAACCAGGCCGTCAACGCCGCCCAACACATGCCACCCAGCAACCCCGCACACAACACGGGGACAAAAAACCAACCGCCGCTGCTTTTGTCTGCCAGCAAAGCCACGCCTGTGGCAAACACCGCACCCATGACGTACTGGCCTTCAGCGCCGATGTTCCACACATTGGAGCGAAAACACAGCGCCAGTCCCAGAGCAATCAACAACAACGGGGTGGCCTTGACCACCAACTCACCCAATGCATAGCCAGAGCGGATGGGTTCCCAAAAAAACACTTGCAAACCTTTGACCGGGTCTTTGCCCAACGCAATGAACAACAACACGCCCAAAATAACGGTCAAGACCAAGGCCAACAAAGGCGATGCGATGCGCCAAAATGCAGAGGGTTCGGGTCGGGCTTCAAGTTTCCACACGTCAGTGCACCTTCTCTTTTTCGTCGTTCCACAGACCGCTCATCCAACTGCCGATCTTGGCCACGGTGGCTTGCGCGCGCGACAAAGACGGCGACATGCGGCCTTGTGCCATCACATGCATGCGGTCACAGAGTTCAAACAATTCATCCAACTCTTCGCTGACCACCAGCACGGCACAACCGGCGTCGCGCAAAGCCATGAGGGCCGATCGGATTTGGGCCGCAGCACCGACATCCACGCCCCAAGTCGGTTGCGACACGATCAATAAACGCGGGGCTGCATCGATCTCGCGGCCAACAATGAACTTTTGCAAATTGCCACCCGACAAAGACTGTGCAGCCGCCTGTGGGCCACCTGCTTTGACTTGGTACTTGGCAATGATGGCGCTGGCTTGTGCGGCCAATGCCGACATGTTGACCCAACCCGAGCGACCGATGGCTTCACTGCGGGTGAGCAACAGGTTGTGCGCCAAACTCAGACCGGGCACGGCGCCGCGACCGAGGCGTTCGTCGGGCACAAAATGCAAACCCATCGCACGGCGTTGCGCCGGGTCACGCTGCCCCACCGGTTGTCCCAACAAATGGATGCTGTCAGGCGCAGACCGCACATCCTCACCGCTGAGTGCATAAAGCAACTCGCGCTGTCCATTGCCTGATACGCCGGCGATGCCCACGATTTCACCTTGGTGGACTTGCAAGTCCACAGCAGACAAATGCGTGCCAAACGGGTCTGAGCGCGGCAAACTGAGTTGCCGCACATCCAGCACCAATTCGCCATGCTGACGCTGGCTGTGCACCAATGCTGGAGGTTCGCTGCCGATCATCATCTGGCTCAACGACGCATTGGTTTGTTCGCGCGGATCGCATTCGCCGCTGACACGGCCGCCGCGCAACACGGTGCAATGGGTACACAACGCGCGAATCTCGTGCAACTTGTGGCTGATGTACAAAATGCTGCAACCCTCTGCCACCAACTGTCGCAACACAGCAAATAACTTATCTACCGCTTGCGGTGTCAACACTGACGTAGGTTCATCCAAGATCAACAATCGCGGTTCGCACAACAAGGCCCGAATGATCTCGACCCGCTGCATTTCACCGACGCTCAAGGTGTGCACCGGACGCTCGGGTTCTAAATCCAAACCATAAGCGGCGGCTTTGTCGCGAATACGGCGACTGACCTCGGCCAGCGACAAAGATTTGTCCAAACCCAGCCAAACGTTTTGTGCAACGGTCAAGGTGTCAAACAAACTGAAATGCTGAAACACCATGCTGATCCCCAGTTGCCGCGCTTGCTGGGGGTTGCGTATATGTACCGACTTGCCATTGAAACGGATATCGCCTTGGTCCGGCTGCACCGCACCATAAATGATCTTCATCAAGGTCGATTTGCCTGCGCCGTTTTCGCCCAAGATGGCGTGAATTTGGCCGGGCATGACCCGCAGAGAAATGCGGTCATTGGCCAACACCGCAGGGTATTGTTTGGAGATGCCACTCAGCTCTAACAAGGCATCATGGTTCATGGGGCATTTCCAATGGCGCGTTCCGGTGCAACAATAGGTCGTGAACAATTTTGCAGAGTTGGCATGACATTTCCCAAACTTGATTTGATCCACCGTCACCGGCTTTATTCGCTGAACAATGTACCACCGGCGCGCACCTTGCTTGACGTTTTGCGCGAAGAGTTGCGCGCCACCGACACCAAAGAAGGCTGCGCCAGTGGCGACTGCGGTGCATGCACGGTGGTTCTCTCCCAACCCGATGGCAGTCGTGCGCACAGCGTCAACAGCTGCATCCGCATGGCGCATTCCGCACATGGCTTGAAGGTGACCACCGCCGCCGATCTGTCCGCTGACGGTCAACTGCATCCAGTCCAGCAGGCCTTGGTAGACCATCATGCCTCACAGTGCGGTTTTTGCACACCGGGATTTGTCATGAGTTTGTACGATTTGTACCAACGCGTCGATGGCAAAGCGGTGACCCGCGAAGAAGCCTTGGAGGCAGTATCCGGTAACCTCTGCCGATGCACAGGTTACCGCCCGATCATCGACGCCGCCTGTGCCATGCACACCTACCCTCGCCCGGCGCCTGCAGCCGCTGAGCTCAAGTTCACCGACACACGCGATCCCCTGAATCCGTCATACGCACTGCCCACGCAGTTGCATCAACTGCTGGGTTTGCGGGCCAAGTTTCCACTGGCGCAATTGATGGCCGGCGGCACTGATGCGGGTTTGTGGGTGACGCAACAACACCGCCGATTTGAGCAAGTCATTGACCTCACCCGCGTGAAAGAGTTGTTGCGTATTGAGCGTTATCCGCACCATATCGCCATTGGTGCAGCCGTCAATTTGCACGATGCATTCGCCGCCTTGGCCGAATCGCGTCCATCGGTGGCGCATTTTGCAGAACGCTTCGCGGGTCGGCCAGTGCGGCAGTCGGGCACTTTGGGCGGCAATGTCGCCAATGGCTCGCCGATTGGCGACAGCATGCCGTTGTTGATGGCATTGGGTGCACAGGTGGTGTTGATGGCGGCTCGCAAAGGCCGCATCGTCAGCCGTCACCTGCCGTTGGAAAACTTTTATCTGGGTTACCGAAAAACCGCATTGCAAGCCGATGAGGTGCTGTGTTGGATCGTGGTGCCCAAGCCAATGCCTGGCGAGCAACTGGTGCATTACAAAGTCTCCAAGCGTTGGGAGGACGATATTTCGGCGGTTTGCCTAGCCATGCAATGGCATTTGAAAAACGGTGAGGTGCAATCGGTGCGCATTGCGGCGGGTGGCGTGGCCGCCACGCCAGCCCGCGCCTACCAAACCGAAGCGGTGCTCACCGCAGCCGCATGGAACGAAGCAGCGATTGCCAAAGCGCAACACACCTTGGCGCAAGAGTTCTCGCCCATCAGCGACATGCGTGCCAGTGCCGACTACCGCCGCAAGTTGTTGCAACAGTTATTGCAACGTGCTTGGCTGGAACAACAAGGCCATGCGGTGGCGCAACTCGGAGACCTGTCATGAACCGATCTGCCCACCATGAAAGTGCGCACCTTCATGTCCAAGGTTTGGCTTCCTACATCGATGATTTGCCGTTGACCGAAGGCACTTTGCATGCCGCACCCATGCTCAGCCCCAACGCTTGCGGTTTGATCGAAAAGTTAGACCTCAGCGCGGTGCTAGGTAGCGACGGGGTTCACACCGTGGTGACCGCACAAGACATTCCGGGTGACCGCTTGTTGGCCACGTTTGTGCATGATGAGCCGGTGTTTGCTGCCGAGCGCGTAGACCATGTGGGTCAGGTGCTGGGGCTGGTGTTGGCCGATTCGCATAGACAAGCCCGCGCAGCGGCGCAACGTGTGGCACTCAAGGTGAACGCACAAACCGTGCATTTGGATGCCCGCGCGTCACAAGCGCAAAACGCCACCGTGCTGCCCACGGTACATGTGCAACGCGGTCAAGCCGATCAGGCCATCGCGCAAGCACCGCATCGCTTGAGCGGACAGCTTGAAATCGGCGGACAAGAACACTATTACCTGGAAACCCAAATTGCTTACGCCATTCCCCAAGACAACGGTGAATGGTTGATACACAGCAGCACCCAACACCCCGGTGAAGTTCAACACTGGGTTGCGCATGCTTTGCATGTGCCCATGCATGCGGTGCGTGTGGTGTGCCGACGCATGGGTGGCGGTTTTGGCGGCAAGGAAACACAAGCGGGCCATTTGGCGGTTTGGGCAGCGCTGGCGGCGAAGAAAACCGGTCGTCCGGTGAAGATGCGTTTGTCGCGTGAGGACGATTTTTTGATCACTGGCAAACGCCATCCGTTCAGCCACGATTACACCGTGGGTTTTGATGAACGCGGCGTGTTGCTGGGTTTGCAATCCACCCAATGGGCGCACTGCGGATTCAGCGCCGATCTGAGCGGCCCGGTGTCTGACCGCGCGGTGTTTCACACCGACAACGCTTATTTTTTGTCAGATGTCGATATCGTCTCGCACCGAAGCAAACTCAACACCCAAAGCCACACCGCATTCAGAGGCTTTGGTGGGCCGCAAGGCATGTTGTTGATTGAAACCGTGATGGGTGACATCGCCCGGCAATTGAATCGCGATGCTTTGGATGTGCGCATGGCCAATTTGTATGGCGATGCACCTCGCCACACCACGCCTTATGGCATGGAAGTGACGCACAACATATTGCCTGCATTGATGCAGCAATTGGCCGATGACTGCCAATACCGCGAACGGCGCGAGCAAATTACCCAATGGAACGCACAACACACCATCATCAAAAAAGGCTTGGCACTCACGCCTGTGAAATTTGGCATCAGCTTCACGGCCACGCAATTCAACCAAGCCGGTGCGCTGGTGTCGGTTTATACCGACGGCAGTGTACGCATCAACCACGGTGGCACGGAAATGGGCCAAGGGCTGCACACCAAAGTGTGTGCCATCGTGGCGGGTGTGTTGGGCGTGGCACTCGACCAAGTGCGCATCAGCAGCAGCGACACCGACAAGATTGCCAACGCCAGCGCCACGGCTGCGTCCAGCGGCACCGATTTGAACGGCCGCGCGGCAGAACGCGCAGCGCTTCAGGTCAAACACAATATCGCCGAATGCTTGGCCAAAGCCGATGGTTGTCCACCCGAAGAGGTGGTGTTTCGCCAAGGCGAAGTCATGACACCCAAGCAGTCACGCAGCTTTGCGCAAGCGGTTCAATATGCCTACAGCCAACGCGTGGCGTTATGGAGCGATGGTTTTTATGCCACGCCCAAAATTCACTATGACCGCCATACCTTGACCGGACGGCCTTTTTACTATTTCGCGTATGGCGCAGCCTGCAGTGAAGTGGCGATCGACACCTTGACCGGTGAGCACAAATTGCTGCGCGTGGATATCTTGCACGACGTGGGCAAATCACTCAATCCAGCGATCGACATCGGTCAGATCGAAGGTGGGTTTGTGCAAGGCCTGGGCTGGTTGACCACCGAAGAACTGGTGTGGGATGCGAACGGCAAATTGCTGACCCGAGGCGCGAGCACTTACAAAATCCCGACCGCTGCTGACATACCTTCGCAATTCCGTATCCAGCTCTGGCATGAGGCCAACCCCGAGGACAATATCGGTGGCAGCAAAGCGGTCGGTGAACCGCCGTTCATGTTGGCCATCAGTGTGTTTGAAGCATTGCGCGATGCCGTGGCACAAGCGCGTGGCAATGGCCATGCGGTGCGATTGGATGCGCCGGTGACACCCGAGCGGATCTTGATGGCATTGCAAACGCCTGCTTCAACCACTGCCTGATGCGTGTGACACACGCGCTATCCATCGAAGACTTCCCACTCTGATTTTTCATGCAAGCAACCACCGATTCACACGCTTACCGCGCTTCATTGCTCTGGTTTCCCGACACCAACAGCGATCAGATTCATTTCGAAGCGGACGGCTTACTGGTCACCACGCGTGGCTCGGACGGTGTGTCGCGCATCACTGCCATCGGCGACTACCGTGCATTGCAAGCCGCGCATGCACATTTGCCCACGACCGACTGGCGCGGATATTGGATCGCGCCGGGTTTTGTGGACACGCATATTCACTATGCACAAACAGACGTCATTGGCTCGCCAGCAGACGGGTTGTTGCCTTGGTTGAACGACTACACCTTTCCACAAGAAACGCGTTTCGCCGACCCCGCTCATGCGCAATCTGTGGCTGCGTTTTTCTTGGATGAATTGATGCGACACGGGGTCACCACTGCGCTGACATTTGCCACCGCACACAGCGTATCGGTAGATGCGTTTTTCAACGAAGCCCAAGCACGCCAATTGCGCATGATCAGCGGACGTGTGCTGCAAGACCGCCACAGCCCCGATGGACTGCGTGACAGCAGCGCTGCGCAAAGCCTGTACGAAACAGAGGCACTGATCCAACGCTGGCATGGCGTGGGTCGTTTAGGTTATGCCATCACACCGCGTTTTGCACCCACTTCCAGCGAAGCGCAATTGCGCGGGGCCGGTGAACTGGCCCAAGCACATGCCGATGTGTGGGTGCAAACCCATGTGGCTGAAAACGCCGATG
The DNA here is from genome assembly GCA_023262645.1 of Burkholderiaceae bacterium. GTDB lineage: Bacteria > Pseudomonadota > Gammaproteobacteria > Burkholderiales > Burkholderiaceae_C > Limnohabitans. The sequence goes on along the minus strand of JALRAA010000039.1, from coordinate 1,297 downwards.
AAATCCGCTGGGTGGCCGAGCTGTTTCCCCATTCGCGCAGTTACTTGGGCGTGTATGAAGACATGGGCTTATTGCGTGCGCGTTCTATGTATGCACATTGTTTGCATTTGGATGCCAGCGACCGCGACCTGATGGCCGAGCGCGGTGCCTCTGCTGCGGTGTGCCCCACCAGCAATTTGTTTTTGGACAGCGGTTTTTTCGATTTCACATTGGCGCAATCGCACCGACTGAAACACGGCCTGGCCAGCGACGTGGGCGGCGGCACCAGCTTCAGTCCGTTTCACACCATGCACGCGGCCTACACCGTGGCCAGACAAAGTGTGGGTAAATCGGGACACTCTTTATCGGCCAACCATGTGTGGTGGTTACACACGGCAGGTGCCTCCCATGCGCTTGGGCTCGACGGCGTGTGTGGCAATTTGAACCCCGGCTGCGAAGCCGACTTCATCGTGCTCAACCCCAACGCCACCCCCTTGTTGGCGCGTCGAACCGCTACCGCCAACAGCTTGGAAGAACAACTGTTTGCCATGGTGGTGCTCGGAGACGACCGTTTGATTAAGCAGGTGGTGATCAACGGTCGATAACAAAAAACATATCTTTAATGCATTATTTTTTATCGTATAAATTTATTTAATTACTACAATCGATTGCTTTTCTAGCGAATGCAAATCGATTCATGCGGCTTCTTTTAGCAAGACTGGCACCCCTATTTCACAGGTTTTCTTTCACGCTGGCGGTGGCAGCGGCTTCCACCGCTTATGCGCAAACTTTGTCCAAATTGCCAGCGGACGAGCAACCCTGTTTTGTGCTGTCACAAATCCTGTTGGACAGCGGCACAGACCCTTTGCCAAAAGGCTTGCAAGAAGCACTCTCTCGCGACCCGGACAACAACGCTGACAACCCGATGGGCCAATGCATCGGCGCGCAAGGTGTGCAACTGTTGATAGACCGGGTACAAAACGCATTGATCTCGCAAGGGTTTGTCACCAGCCGCGTGCTTGCCGCCCCCCAAAACCTGCAAACCGGCACGCTGACCTTGAATGTGTTCATGGGCAAGTTGGCAGACATCCAGTGGGCAGACCCACCCGATGGCCAATTGCGTCGGGCCCAAGCATGGAACGCGATTCCTGCCCAAAAAGGCGATTTGCTCAACATGCGCGACATCGAACAAGCGCTGGAGAATTTCAAGCGGGTTCCCACCGCTGAAGCTGACATACAAATTGTTCCCGCCGATGAAGAGGGTTACAGCAACCTGCTCATCAACCATTCACAACCCAAGTTTTTGCGGCTGGCGCTC
>JALRAA010000399.1 GCA_023262645.1 Burkholderiaceae bacterium | reverse complement strand
ACCGTGGCCAACGGGGTTCAAAAAATGCCCAGCAAATTTGGCAGCCCCGGCGTGCCCATGTATGGCTTTGACGTGAAACTGCTGGACGACAGTACCGGTGAAGAACTGACCGGCGCAGACCAAAAAGGCGTGGTGGTCATCGAGGGACCGCTGCCCCCCGGTTGTTTACAAACCTTGTGGGGCGACGACGACCGTTTTGTCAAAACCTATTGGCAAAGTGTGCCTGGCAAGTTGGTCTATTCCACCTTTGACTGGGGCGTTCGCGACAAAGACGGCTATTTCTACATCTTGGGCCGCACCGATGACGTGATCAACGTTGCGGGCCACCGCTTGGGAACCCGTGAAATCGAAGAAAGCATTTCCAGCCACCCGAATGTGGCCGAGGTGGCCGTGGTTGGGGTGGCCGACGATTTGAAAGGTCAGGTGGCCATGGCGTTTGTGGTGGCCAAAGACAGTTCTGCGCTGAGCGATTCGGCTACACGCCTGAAACTAGAAGGCGAGATCATGAAACTGGTCGACAGCCAACTCGGGGCAGTGGCTCGGCCAGCCCGCGTGCTGTTTTTGAGTTTGCTGCCCAAAACCCGCAGCGGTAAGTTGCTGCGCCGCGCGATACAAGCGGTGTGCGAAAAGCGCGATCCCGGCGACTTGACCACCATCGATGACCCCACACCGTTGCAGCAAATCAAAGAGCAACTGGCTTAAACGACCCCATCACATCTTGCTTCAGAGATGTGCCAGGGTCAAACGTGCAGCTTTGGTGGCACAATGCGCATCACACACCTGCGTTCTTCAAGGCGCAGGTCGCATCCGCTAACCGGTTCAGCCGTGTCGCGGAGGGTTCATCAACCAAGCTAATGTTTCCTGCAGGGAAACGGAGGTCAGCAATGAGCGATTCACCGCAGACGGGTTCGTCCGTCTATCAAGCCTACGCAGGCAACACGTATCTCTTCGGGGGCAACGCCCCTTACGTTGAAGAGATGTACGAAAACTATCTCCTCAACCCCGGCAGCGTGCCCGATACTTGGCGGCAATATTTCGACGCCTTGCAGCATGTTCCGGCGACTGATGGAACCGATGCCAAGGATATTGCGCACCAGCCGGTCATCAATGCATTTGCCGAACGCGCCAAACAAGGCGGAACGCGTGTGGTCATGGCCAGCGCCGATTTGGAAATGGGCCGCAAGCGCACAGCGGTTCAGCAACTGATTGCGGCTTACCGAAACATCGGGGCTTTGTGGGCCAATTTGGACCCCCTACAGCGCACCGAGCGGCCTCAAATTCCTGAGCTAGAACCCTCTTTTTACGGTTTCACCGACGCGGACCAAGAAACCGTTTTCGACACCAGCAACACGTTTTTTGGCAAAGACCGCATGAGCTTGCGCGAGTTGCTCAATGCTTTGCGGCAAACCTATTGCGGCACCTTGGGTGCTGAATACATGTACACCACCGACATGCGCCAAAAGCACCAAGCAGCTCAACTTCCCCAACGCCGCGCGCGACGAGAACGGCCGCCTGCGCGTGGGCGCTGCCGTG
>JALRAA010000398.1 GCA_023262645.1 Burkholderiaceae bacterium | reverse complement strand
AATAAGCAACGTTTAGCCATACCCGACACAACCGCGAGCCAGCCAATTTGTGGATGCGCCAGCAGTTGGTGGAATTGTTCAGCGAATAAGTGTCACTGAATAGAACATTTGACGATCCATCAGCAACAAACGCACCCAAAGATGCAAGATGCGAATGCGACGAAAGAGCAGCTGCGTTATTTTTTCAATTGAACGGCAAACGACAGCCAACCGACCATCAGACCGATGATGATGGACACCAATGTTTGAGAAGAAGCTGACAACGCTGGGCTGACGGGCAATATCAAATGCACAGCGAGCGCAACGCTGGCAACCATACCAATGAATCCAGCGAATTTGGAGATGGCGTCCTTGGCATCGTGAGGTGCAGGAAAAAACATACACAGCATCCTTTCAGAGTAAATCCACACCTGAAAATCCAGTTGTGGCGGGCTTGTAAAAACACAAAGTGTTTGAACAATAAATGATTCAGGTTTTGCCGCCCTATAGGGTAAACCCTTTATTCAATACATTGTCTTTTTTCAATAAGTTTTGCCAAGTAGCTTTCACACTGAACAAAACGATCTCAAAAAAATGCAATTTAATGCAGATTGAATTCGGATAAATAAAATTTTTATCAATTCAATCGAATAAAAATGAAAACCCATGCATTTTCTAGGGGTAAATACCGTTGTTACGTAAGGTCATCTTTAAAAAAATGCGGCTGTTGAGATTGCCCAGTCTCACAAGCACAAAAGGAGCTCACGCAGATGTCCACTTTGACCAGCCAAGACCTGAACCTGACTTCGTCCCGTGAAGCCGCTTCGCGGTTCACCTTCAGTTATGTGTGGTTTGCAACCACCATGATTGTGCTCACCGGGGTGTATTTGTCTTACCGCTTTTACCAACAGACCTACGGTATGTCTGCCGGCCTGGACTCCACGGAGCCCATATTTCAAGAAATCTGGATGCGATTGTTTTGGATCCAATTGCCCGTTTTGTTTGGCATCGTTGCTGCCATTCAGGTCTATTTGTTTTTCACACGCGACCGCAATATTGAAGCCGTGACGCCAGAAGAAGAACTGCGTCGTTACTTCTACCTGACCATGTGGTTGGTGATTTACACATTCACTTTTTACTGGATTGGCAGTTTCTTTGGTGAGGGTGACGGTAATTGGCACCAAACTGTTTTGCGTGACACACCCATCACACCCAGTCATGTGGTGCTTTTTTATGCCTGCATTCCGATGTATCTGATGTTTGGTATTGGCAGTTTTGTTTACGCCATGACGCGCATTCCTGCGTTTTGCAAGGGTATTTCGCTCATGCATGTATTTGCAGTGGTGGGACCCTTTTTGATCCTTCCTAATCTGGGATACAACGAATGGGGCCATGCCTACTGGCTGACAGAAGAAATCTTTTCTCATCCATTGCACTGGGGCTTTGTGGTGCTGGGTTGGAACGCGCTGTCTATCGCCGGCGTACTGATGCAGATACTTGCACGTATGCGTGAGTTACTGCCAATCGTTTTCAAAGCTGAACAAGCCTGATTGATCAGCCA
>JALRAA010000397.1 GCA_023262645.1 Burkholderiaceae bacterium | reverse complement strand
TGGGCTGGTCAATGGGGATGTGGTATTGACAGAAATTTCAGGTAATGTTTCTGTTGGCGTCATCAATGGTACTGTTTATAGCAAAATGAATTTGCCAACGAACGGTTTTTGTACCGGGCAGGCAACTCCCGGCCCAGAGGAATGGCGGTCACGCGCCGGGCAACCGGCGTGCACAGAATCCGGCGTATCGGCGGGCTTCACACTTGTTTGACAATGAAAACAAGTGCTTTTATGTCGAGGGTTTGGCCAAATCTGTTTCCAACAACATGCGAACATACCGAGTGTAGGGAATGCCTTTGGCCTTGGCGCGATTTTTGAGGGCATGCAACAGTGATGGTGGCAATCGCAAGTTGATGGCGGCTGATTTGGGTTCGATTTCAAATGTCATGGGTTTAAAGCCAGACAAGTCATAGTGAGACAAATCTGCCGAAGCCACAAAGTCGGCTGCTGCCTTGTCGGTTTTGAGCGAAGGCATATTTTTAGACTTGGTTTTCATAATGGTCTATCTCCCTTTTGTGCATAAATCTGGCGCTAATGGGTCTGATGAGCACATTGCCATTCCGTTGTCGCAACATGAACACCAAAAAAACATACCGACCCGAATGGGTTTTACCGATGGCTCGCATGCGCGGTTCTTTGGGATGTGGGTCAGCCATGACGGCCGGTGTGTGTAAAAACACGCTCTCAATGTCTGCTTTTGATAAGCCGTGCTTACCGCATTTGGGCCAATTCCCCTCGTCCCAATCAAACCCCGCCGCTTTCATTGATCAATGATACACAAATGTATATACAAATCAAACGGCGTTATTCACCCTGCACATACGCAATATGCGCCAATAAAGAACGCATCGCCACGGGCCACAGTTGCGGCGCGACATCGTCATACGCCAGTGGCAACCAGTCTTCGGTTTTTCCGTTCGGCAGAGCCTGCATGGCGCGTCTGACTTTGGCGTCGCGCGCCAGTCGGTGTGCTTTGAGCCTGGCGATGCAGTCCAGTGCGCTGTGGGGCTGGCCCCATTCATTGCCCAGCACGTAACCGTGCGCCGGCAAAATAAATTCCACGTGGTATTGCGTGCACAGCGCAGACAGTTTGTCGAGGGAATTCAGGTAGTCACCCATGTGTCCATCGGGCGGGTCAATCACGGTGGTGCTGCCATTCAACACATGGTCTCCGCTGATCAACAAGCCGTCTTCTTCCAAGAGCAGACACAAATGGTTGGCCGCGTGACCGGGTGTGTGAATCACCCGCAGCGTGTGCGTGTCGTTGCCACTGTGAAGTACCCAATGGTCACCGTCATGCAACGCATGGTCCGGCACAAATTGGCTGTGCGTGCGTGCAGTGTCTGCAGACGCCATGCCCATGATGCGCACCGCATGGCCGTGTTCAGCGCACAGTTTTTTCAGAAGCGCTGCACCGGGCGAGTGGTCAGGGTGCGAATGGGTGCACACAATCGCGCGGATATGGCCGCCGCAGGCTTGCCACAGGCGTTGCACATGCTGTGCGTCTGGCGGCCCGGGGTCGATCACCACATAACCGCTGTGTTCAT
>JALRAA010000396.1 GCA_023262645.1 Burkholderiaceae bacterium | reverse complement strand
GGGCCGTCGTCCAGGCGCTGATCGATTCGGGGCGGGCGACGCTGGAAGCTCGGAGCTGGCTATGCAGGGACTACTCTCTTTTTCTAATGCGGTGGACAGATTCAATACTTGGATCAATCGCTATGTGATTTGGTTGATATTGGCAGCCACGGTCATCAGCGGTATCAATGCGGTGGTTCGAAAAATTTTCAACACCAGCTCGAATGCGTTTTTAGAAGTGCAATGGTATTTGTTCGCTGCGTCGTTTTTACTGGCTTCTTGCTATACCTTGCTGCAAAACGAGCATGTGAAGATTGACGTGGTGTACTCCCGCTTTACGCGCCGTACCCAAACCCAAATCGATATTTTTGGTTTTGCTTGTTTCATGCTGCCCATGTGCACCGCGGTCATGTGGTTTGGTCTGCCATTTTTTTGGAAAGGTTTGATGACCGGAGAAATGTCATCGAATGCAGGCGGTTTGATTCGCTGGCCGGTTTACCTGATGATTCCGTTGGGCTTTGGGCTGCTGTGGCTGCAGGGCGCATCCGAATTGATCAAACGCATTGCCTTCCTCAAGGGAATGATTCCCGATCCCACGCTCAAAGCGGGTGAAAAATCCGCCGAAGAAGAATTGGCTGAAGCCATTCGTCGCCAAGCGGAAGCCAAAACATCTGCCCCCACTTAAGCCAGGACACCAACACCATGGAATTCTTCATTCACAACCTGGCTCCCATCATGTTCGTGGGCCTGATCATTTTTTTGATGCTCGGCTTCCCCGTCGCCTTCAGTTTGGGCGCATGCGGCCTGTTCTTTGGCTTCATCGGCATTGAGCTTGGCGTGTTGCCAGAGGCTTTGTTGCAAGCCTTGCCACTGCGTATCTTTGGCATCATGCAAAACGACACCTTGCTGGCGATTCCGTTTTTCACGCTCATGGGCTTGATATTGGAACGCTCTGGCATGGCCGAAGACCTGTTGGACACCATCGGTCAATTGTTCGGGCCCGTGCGCGGAGGTTTGGCGTTTGCAGTGATTTTTGTGGGTGCGTTGCTGGCTGCCACCACAGGCGTGGTCGCCGCATCGGTGATTTCTATGGGGTTGATTTCTCTGCCCATCATGTTGCGCTACGGCTATGACCGGCGCATCGCGTCTGGTGTGATTGCCGCTTCGGGCACGTTGGCGCAAATCATCCCGCCATCACTCGTGCTGATCATATTGGCGGACCAACTGGGTCGCAGTGTGGGCGAAATGTACAAAGGCGCTTTCATTCCCGGTTTCTTGTTGACGGGTCTTTACGTCGCCTTTGTCATGGGAGTGGCCATTTTCAGGCCTCAGTGGGTTCCTGCACTGCCCTTGTCTGCCCGTACCATCCGAGCAAAAGATAAAGTCATGATGGGAGCAGAGAGAAGATCTATGGTTATGACTGATGAAGAAAAAACATTAACTGCTTACCATGAAGGTGGACATGCAGTTGTTGCTCTGTATGAACAAACTTCAGATCCAATTCATAAAGCAACGATTATTCCAAGAGGCAGAGCTTTAGGAACGACCGCAGGTTCCGGCGCCGCGAGCGC
>JALRAA010000395.1 GCA_023262645.1 Burkholderiaceae bacterium | reverse complement strand
GGCGTGGGGCCCAATGCGCCGACCGCAAATCGGGGCTTGTCGGGGGTGGAATATTTGTCGCACGCCGCACGGGCGATGGCGGCAGATGCTCGGTTCATGTCATCGGCCAAATCGGCCATGTCGTAATCAGCCTGGGCAATCGTGGTGGCACCAAAGGTATTGGTCTCGATCAAATCCGCCCCTGCGGCCAAATAACCGTCATGGATATCGCGAATGATGTCGGGCCGGGTCAGGCTGAGCAATTCGTTGTTGCCTTTGATGTCTCTGGGAAAGTCTTGAAAACGCGCGTACATGTTGTTCGGGCCGCCGTCCCCCCGGTACTGGGCCTCGGTCAACTTGAACCGCTGGATCATGGTGCCCATGGCGCCATCCAAGATGGCGATGCGCGATTTCAAAATGCCAGGCAGTGCCTGACCTCGGGTAAATGGCTGGGATTCAATATCGCGCATGGCTGATCGGGTGAAAAGAGGGGTCGCGGCGCCAACGGCTTGGCATGGCAACAAGACCTGTATTTTCACAGACAGTTTGTGGTCAGCATCGGTGTTTTAGAATGGGCTTTTGTTTTGAACCCAAGGTAGCTTTCATGTCAGACCATTCTCAGGCCCCGCAAACCGACGAAGATGTTGTTGAATCCATCGTCCCCTTGATGCCGATCGTGTTACCTGTTGGCGGTGCTGTCTTGATTTTCATGCTGGCCTTCATCGCGGTTTTCATGGCCTGATTTTTTGTCCGTGTTGCTGTACCACTGACCTCATCTACCAAAACGCCCTCTCACGGGCGTTTTTTGCTTTTCATGGAGTACCCGATGAACGCACCCGCGTATGTGAAACACGCCAAGCTCAAAGCTTGGGTCCAAGACATGGTCGATTTGTGCCAACCGGACCACGTCCACTGGTGCGACGGGTCGGACACCGAATACCAGCAACTGTGCCAACAACTGGTCGACGCCGGCACCTTCACGCCTCTGAATGCCAACAAGCGCCCCAACTCGTTTTTAGCGCGCTCAGACCCCAGCGATGTCGCCCGGGTCGAGGACCGCACCTTTATTTGCTCGGCACGCAAAGAAGACGCTGGCCCTACCAACAACTGGATGGATCCCCAAGCGATGCGCGACACATTGCAGCCCTTGTTCAAAGGCTGCATGAAAGGCCGCACCATGTACGTGGTGCCGTTCAGCATGGGCCCGCTGGGTTCGCCGATCGCGCACATTGGCATTGAATTGAGCGACAGCGCGTATGTGGCGGTCAACCAGCGCATCATGACCCGCATGGGCCAAGCGGTGTTTGAGGTGTTGGGCGAAAACGGGGCGTTTGTTCCGTGCGTTCACAGTGTGGGCGCCCCGCTAGCCCCCGGCCAACAAGATGTGGCATGGCCGTGCAACCCGACCAAATACATCGTACATTTCCCGCAAACCCGCGAGATCTGGTCCTACGGGTCTGGTTATGGCGGCAACGCCTTGTTGGGCAAAAAATGTTTTGCGTTGCGCATCGCCTCCAACATGGGCCGCGACCAAGGATGGTTGGCCGAGCACATGTTGATTTTGGGTTTGAC
>JALRAA010000394.1 GCA_023262645.1 Burkholderiaceae bacterium | reverse complement strand
GTCGTTTGTGGCGCAACAACTTGCGGGTCACGACGGACCGGTGGTGGCTTCGACCGATTACATGAAGTCTTATGCCGATCAAATCCGCGCCTATTTGCCCGCTGGCCGCACGTACAAAGTGTTGGGCACCGATGGTTTTGGACGATCCGACTTCCGCAGCAAATTGCGTGAGCATTTTGAAATTAATCGCCACTACATCGTCGTGGCGGCATTGAAAGCGCTCAGTGAAGAAGGTGTGGTGCCCGTGTCGACCGTGACCAAAGCCATTCAACAGTACCAATTGTCAGCGGACAAAACCCATCCGCTGAACGCCTAACGCAAGAGGACACACACAACATGGCCATCATTGATGTCACCATTCCCGATATAGGCGACTTTGACGAAGTTGCGGTCATCGAATTGCTGGTCAAAGCCGGCGACAAGGTGCGTGCCGAGCAATCGTTGATCACCGTCGAATCCGACAAAGCTTCCATGGAAATTCCCTGTTCGCATGCAGGCGTTGTTCAAGACATGGTGGTCAAGCTCGGCGACAAGGTCAAACAAGGCTCACTCATTTTGAAGTTGGAAACAGCAGATGCTGCTGCCTCGGTCGGTTCGCCACCACCTGCTGCACCCATCGCAGCTGCTGCACCGGTAGCTACACCCTCTCCCGCAGCAGCACCGGTTGTTGCGCAGGCCGCGGTGCCGCCAGCTTCAATGCCAGTGACATTGCCCGCACACCAACCTGCGGTGACAGCCACCGGCGTATTGCCGCACGCATCGCCTTCGGTGCGCAAATTTGCCCGCGAGTTGGGTGTGCCTTTGCAAGAAGTCAAAGGCAGCGGGCCCAAGGGCCGCATTTCTACGGAAGATGTGCAGGCATTCAGCCGCGCAGTCATGGCGGGCGATCTGAAAACACAAGCGCAATCGAGCAAATCACCCGCAGGTGATGGTGCCGGTTTGGGCTTGATTCCATGGCCCAAAGTGGACTTTGCAAAATTCGGTCCGATCGAGCGCAAAGAACTCGGCCGCATCCAAAAAATCAGCGGCGCCAATTTGCTGCGCAATGCCGTCATGATTCCTGCTGTCACCAACCATGACGACGCAGACATCACCGAGCTCGAAGCATTCCGCGTGTTGACCAACAAAGAAAATGAAAAGAGCGGCGTCAAAGTGACCATGCTGGCGTTTCTCATCAAGGCTTGTGTCAACGCCTTGCAAAAATTTCCACAGTTCAACAGTTCACTCGATGGCGATGCCTTGGTGTACAAACAGTATTGGCACATCGGTTTTGCGGCGGACACACCCAACGGTTTGATGGTGCCTGTCCTCAAAGATGCCGATAAAAAAGGCATTTTGCAAATCAGCCAAGAGATGGGTGAGTTGGCCAAAAAGGCGCGCGAAGGCAAGCTCAGTCCTGCTGAAATGTCAGGCGCCACTTTCACCATTTCCAGTTTGGGCGGTATCGGCGGTCGGTATTTCACCCCCATCATCAACGCCCCTGAGGTGGCCATTTTGGGCGTGTGCCGCAGCACCATGGAGCCGGTGTGGAACGGCAAAGAATTTGTGCCCCGTTTG
>JALRAA010000393.1 GCA_023262645.1 Burkholderiaceae bacterium | reverse complement strand
GGCTTCGTCTTCATCTTTGTAGGTCAAGACAACCAAGACCGGCCCAAAAATTTCTTCCTTGGCCAATGTGTCGGTAGGCTTCACGCGAAGCGCTGTGGGATGCACAAAATAGCCCGATGCAAACGCTGGCTTGTCGGTGCCGCCAGCAATCAATTCGGCACCTTCGTTCAGGCCTTGCTGGATGAAGCCCAAAACACGTTCGCGCTGGTTGGCTGTGATCAAAGGACCCAACCGGCTGTCTTCGGCCAAGCTCGGCCCCAAGGGATATTTGGCGATGCCCGCTTGCAACAGGGATTTGACTTCCTCGTAGCGTGATTCGGGCACCAACATGCGGGTGTGCGCCGAGCAGGTTTGACCGCTGTTGAGAAAACATGCTGCCAATGTGCCTTTCACCGCTGCCGCCATATCGGCATCCGGCAACACCACGCTGGCGGACTTGCCGCCCAGTTCTAGCGTGACACGTTTGACGGTTTCAGCGGCCAATGCAGCCACGCGTTTGCCCGCGCGGGTCGAACCTGTGAAACTGACCATGTCAACTTCGGGATGGCTGGCCAGGACTTCACCCACCACCGGGCCGGCGCCATTGACCAAATTGAACACACCTGCTGGCAAACCTGCTGAATGGATGATGTCCGCCAAAATCATGGCGTTGACTGGGGCGATTTCGCTCGGCTTGAGCACCACAGTGCAACCAGCGGCCAACGCGGGCGCCACTTTGAGTGTGATTTGGTTGAGCGGAAAATTCCATGGCGTGATGCAACCGACCACACCGATGGGTTCGCGAACCACCAAAGAATGGCCCACTTTTTCTTCATAGTTGAATGCACGGGCTACTTTGGCCGCATTGCCCCAGTTAAACACGGGGCCACCAACTTGAACCATTTTGGCCAGCTTGATGGGCATACCGACTTCACGCGCAATGGCCGTGGCCATTTCATCGGTTCGCGCTTTGAGGCCGGCAACGATTTTGTCGATGTATTGGCAGCGTTCTTCGACAGTCAGCGCGGACCATGCAGGAAACGCTGCACGCGCCGCCAACACCGCTTGCCCGGCTTCATCTGCCGTGCCTTGCGGCACTGTGGCCATGACCTCTTCCGTGCTCGCGTCATGGACTTCAAAAAATGCTTGGGATGTTGCGGTTTGCCAACCGCCGTTGATGTAGTGTTGGGTATAGGTCGTCATGTCGTTTTTGTTTGTCGTTAACAAGCTTTTTCCATTGTAGACGTGGGAACTTCAGTGCTGTTCTTGGTGCGCCCACAGCAAAAATGCTTCGCGTTCTTCGCGCAACAGATTGACCTCATGGCCCACTGGCAAGCAAACTTTGGTGGGCACATGCCCAAATGGCAAACCTGTCAACACAGGCACTTTCAATTGGTCTCGCAACCAAGCAACGACTGTGTTGATTTGAAAGCCTTGATCGTGTTTGGTCAATGTGTAATCGGTGAATTGACCTAGCACAATCGCTTGTTGTTTGGCCAGCAAACCGGTGTTTAACAACTGCGTCAACATGCGTTCAATCCGATAGGGGTGCTCGGCCACATCTTCCAAAAACAAAACACCC
>JALRAA010000392.1 GCA_023262645.1 Burkholderiaceae bacterium | reverse complement strand
GCAAAGATTCATCTAAGGCAGAAAAAGGTTCGTCCAGCAACAGTGCATTGGGGGACATGACCAAAGCCCGGGCCAACGCCACCCGTTGGCTTTGACCGCCAGAAAGTTGATGCGGGTATTGAAAAGCCAGGGATTTCAAGTCGAACTTGTCCAGCCAATTTTCGACCTCGGGAGATGGGATATTTTTGCCAGGGTTCAGCCATTTTTTGTGCAGCGAAAAACCGATGTTTTGCACGACATTCAAATGGGGAAAGAGGGCATATTCTTGAAACACATACACCAATCGACGTTCTTGTGGCGTTTTGAGAATGCCGCTGGCATGGTCGTACATGTCGTTAGAAGAAAAACGTATGAAGCCCGTTTCAGGTGTGGTCAAGCCACTGAGCATTTTGAGAAATTGGGTTTTGCCGGCACCGGACGGGCCAAATAACACCAACCGCTTGGCATCACTTTGTAAACGGATGTTGATCTCGAACTGCCTGTAACGGCTTTGGTAGGTTTTTTTGACAGATATATCCCACAACATGTTCTGCCCCTTAGCGCGAATCGATCAATCGACCCGGAACGAGTTTGCCCGAAGCCAATAAAACGCTGATACAAACGACAGAGGTGAGCAGCACAAGAAAATTGGCCACATCATCGCGCCCGGCTTGAACCGCTTCATAAACGGCGATGGACAAGGTTTGAGTCTGACCGGGGATACTGCCCGCGACCATCAAGGTCGCACCAAATTCACCGGATGACCTGGCGAAAGACAGCAGCACACCCGCCAAAATTCCTCGCCATGCCAACGGAAGCGTCACGCGAAAAAAAATGGCCGATTCACTGATGCCCAGAACGCGTGCAGCTTGTTCATATTGGGGTTCTAAAGATTCAAAAGCAGCGCGGGCTGCTTTGAAGACCAATGGAAAAGAAACGATGGCCGCTGCAATGACAGCACCTTGCCAACTGAAAATCAGATTGATGCCGAGGTGGTTGTTCAAATACTGCCCAACGGCTCCTTGTCGTCCTAAAAGTACCAAAAGGTAATAGCCCAGAACGGTGGGTGGCATGACCATGGGTAATGTCAACGCAGCGTCGAGCAGTTCTTTTCCCCAAAATTGTTTGCGGGCGAATACATAAGCCACCCCGATCCCGAGAAAAATATTGACCAAGGTTGCAAATCCTGCAACTTTCAACGTCAAGCGCAATGCGATCCAAGCTTCTTCCATAGGGTTGTCAGACGGTTTTCTCTGTCCTCAGTTTGATGTGTTCATTCGTGCGTCATGGCCAGCACCACCGCTGTTTCATCAATTTGTGCCCATGCCTCATCACTGATGTTGAAAGATGACAAAGGATTGGCAAAGCCCACCAGGGTCACGCCGGGTTCAACCAATAGATTGAGTTCACCGCTTTGTCCGCCTCTGGACTTGCGAATGACCACGCCAGGAACGGTATTTTTAGAAGCATCAACTGCGCTATGCATGATTTGAACGGCGGTGGCTTTAAAAAGCACCATGACTTTTTGACCGATATGCAATTCAAACAATTCAGCACTGGCGGATGTGATGCGGGCATGAAAAACAGAAGCACCCTTGGTGGTCAATGTGACCCTGACAGAA
>JALRAA010000391.1 GCA_023262645.1 Burkholderiaceae bacterium | reverse complement strand
TATTATGTGTCACTACGTACACCATGTGACGCGTGTCATCAAATGTTCTTTGTCATGTTGTACGTATACGCACGATTGAGAAAAAAAAAAAAGAAATATAGAGCCGGCACGCGCACCAAATCGCCGGTTTGCACCCGGGTGTCGGCGTTCACACGCCCTTTGTTGATCCGCACTTCACCGGTGCGGATGATGCGGTAAACATGGGTTTTGGGCACCCCTTTTAAGTGGCGCAACAAATAGTTGTCCAACCGCTGACCGGCGGATTCTTCATCGACCAACAAGGTCTTGACTGCCGCTGCCGTGGCTGATGGAGGTGTGTCTATAATCTGCTTCACCAGTGTCCGGTTCTAAGTGCTTGATTTGAATAAGAGATTAGAGCACGTCCTACCTGCACTGAGAGGTCGATGCCCGATGTGGCCGCCGCTAGTCTTACCGCCCCATTGCGGTCTGCGCTGTGGCCACGCACAAGCCCATGCCTTGGAAAACGCTGAAACGAAATACCACCATTGCAGGTTTGTTGTGAGCCTGCAAGAAACACAGTGAGATTGACGAAACACATGAACCTGATTTGGGTGCTCTTCAAAATGTGCATGCTCTGGCAGTTGCCAGCAGCGCCTTTGCGCATTTCTCGCACCGTCTCAACAGGTTTCACCTGGAACCCGCTGGCTCCTTTTGCCATGCCCGTTCGACTTCAACTCGCTCGCATCCACCCGCCTCCCGCCCGACGTCGCCATTGAGCGATCGGGACAGCGCGAGGCTGCTCGGTATTTCTTTTCCCGTTACCTGCATAGGCCCACGGCATCGTTGGTCCGCGAAGGACCTGTGTTGTAACGCAAGAAAAGGAACGCATCATGAAACGGATGCTTATCAACGCCACGCAAGCTGAAGAGCGCCGCCTGGCCATTGTCGACGGGCAAAAATTGCTCGACTACGAAATCGAAATTGAAGGCCGCGAACAGCGCAAAGGCAATATTTACAAAGCTGTGGTCACGCGGGTTGAGCCGTCTTTAGAAGCCTGCTTTGTCGACTATGGCGAAGAACGCCACGGCTTTTTGCCCTTCAAAGAAATCTCCAAGCAATATTTCTCCAACAATGTGTCAGCATCGCAAGCGCGTATCCAAGACGTGATCCGCGAAGGCCAAGAACTGCTGATTCAGGTCGAAAAAGAAGAACGCGGCAACAAAGGCGCGGCGCTGACCACGTTCATTTCGTTGGCGGGTCGTTATGTCGTGCTGATGCCCAACAACCCACGCGGTGGCGGTGTCAGCCGCCGCATCGAAGGCGATGACCGGGCCGAGCTCAAAGAAGCCATGGACCAGCTCGAATACCCCAATGGCATGTCCATCATCGCCCGCACCGCAGGCATTGGCCGCAGCGCTCCCGAATTGCAATGGGATTTGAACTACTTACTCAAACTCTGGGCAGCGATCGACGGTGCGGCCAAAGGCGGCAAAGGCGCGTTTTTGATTTACCAAGAGTCGAGTTTGGTCATTCGCGCCATCCGTGACTATTTCAACAACGACATCGGCGAGATCCTGATCGACACCGATGACATCTTCGAGCAGGCCCACCAGTTCATGAACCATGTGATGCCCGACCAAGGGCATCGTGTGAAGCGCTACCG